>NZ_CP111045.1:300000-524470 GCF_026250525.1 Chondrinema litorale | reverse complement strand
GTGAACGACCCATTACCATTCGATGAATACGTCAATGGTGATACTTTAGCGACAGTAATAGATGGAAATGGAGATGTTTTAAGTGCCACAGTAACAGATGGAAGTTTACCACCGGGTACAGATTTAGCCAGTGATGGGACAATCACCGTCAGTGATTCAACCCAGTTAGTAGAAGGCCGCTATACCTTTACAGTTCAAACAGTAGATGAGTTAGGTAATACTACAGAAAATGAGATCACCATAGAGTTTGAAGAAAGTGATAAGGAAGCAGTTTATGTAGTGAACGACCCATTACCATTCGATGAATACGTCAATGGTGATACTTTAGCGACAGTAATAGATGGAAATGGAGATGTTTTAAGTGCCACAGTAACAGATGGAAGTTTACCACCGGGTACAGATTTAGCCAGTGATGGGACAATCACCGTCAGTGATTCAACCCAGTTAGTAGAAGGCCGCTATACCTTTACAGTTCAAACAGTAGATGAGTTAGGTAATACTACAGAAAATGAGATCACCATAGAATTTGAAGAAAGTGATGAGGAAGCGGTTTATGTAGTAAATGACCCATTACCATTTGATGAATATGGCAATGGTGATACCTTAGCTTATGTTACAGATGACAATGGTGAGATTGTAGATGCAGAAGTAACAGAAGGCAGTTTACCACCGGGCACAGACTTAGCCAGTGATGGGACTATTACCGTAAGTGACTCGACCCAGTTAGTAGAAGGCAGCTATACTTTCACTGTGACTACCACTGATGAAAATGGCAATACCACCGAAACAGAAATCACCATAGAGTTTGAAGAAAGTGACATTGAAGCGGTCTATGTGGTAGACGAATCCCAACCATTTGATTCCTATTTAAACAGTGATTTATTAGCGATAGTCACTGATGGCAACGGAGATATAACAAGTGCAGTGGTTATTGTTGGTAATTTACCAGATGGCACAAGTATTTCTAGTGACGGAACAATATCAGTTTCAGATGCCAGTCAATTGTCAATTGGTAGTTTCACATTCACAGTCCAAACTACAGATGAATTTGGTAATACCACAGACAGTGAATTAACCATCACCTTCGAGCCAAGTGATATTGAAGCGATTTACACAATCAATGAAGCCTTACCATTCGATGAGTATTCTAATGGCGACACCTTAGCCACAGTAGTAGATGGTAATGGTGCTATTTTAAGTGCCATAGTAACAGATGGAAGTCTTCCACCGGGCACAGACTTAGCTACTGACGGTACGATTACAGTAAGCGACTCGACTCAATTGGTAGAAGGTTCATACACCTTTACAGTTCAAACAGTAGACGAGTTAGGTAATACAACAGAAACTGAAATCACCATAGAGTTCGAAGAAAGTGATGAGGAAGCAGTTTATGTGGTAAATGCCCCACTACCGTTTGATGAATATGGTAACGGTGATACGCTAGCAACAGTAACTGATGGCAATGGTGAGATTGTAGATGCAGAAGTAACAGAAGGCAGTTTACCACCGGGCACAGACTTAGCTACTGATGGTCCGATTACCGTAAGTGACTCGACCCAGTTAGTAGAAGGCAGCTATACTTTCACTGTGACTACCACAGACGAAAATGGCAATACCACCGAAACAGAAATCACCATAGAGTTTGAAGAAAGTGACATTGAAGCGGTCTATGTGGTAGACGAATCCCAACCATTTGATTCCTATTTAAACAGTGATTTATTAGCGATAGTCACTGATGGCAACGGAGATATAACAAGTGCAGTGGTTATTGTTGGTAATTTACCAGATGGCACAAGTATTTCTAGTGACGGAACAATATCAGTTTCAGATGCCAGTCAATTGTCAATTGGTAGTTTCACATTCACAGTCCAAACTACAGATGAATTTGGTAATACCACAGACAGTGAATTAACCATCACCTTCGAGCCAAGTGATATTGAAGCGATTTACACAATCAATGAAGCCTTACCATTCGATGAGTATTCTAATGGCGACACCTTAGCCACAGTAGTAGATGGTAATGGTGCTATTTTAAGTGCCATAGTAACAGATGGAAGTCTTCCACCGGGCACAGACCTAGCCAGTGATGGTACGATTACAGTAAGTGATTCAACCCAGTTAGTAGAAGGCAGCTATACCTTTACAGTTCAAACAGTAGATGAGTTGGGTAATACCACCGAAACAGAAATCACCATTATCATTGAACCATCTGATATTGAAGCAATTTACTTTTTAACAAGTTCATTATCATTTGATGCTTACAATAATGGTGATTCTCTAGCATGGGCAACAGATGGTAATGGTGATATCGTTGATGCAATTCTTGTAAATGGTACATTGCCAAATGGAACTTCTCTAGATACTATTGGAAAAGTTTATGTGACTGATGCATCACAATTGACTCCTGGTGACTATACCATCACTGTTAAAACAACTGATGTATTAGGTAATACCACGACTACAGATTTAACTCTTACGATTGAAGCTGCTGATCAGGAAGCTACTTACTTGGTTGCTGAGCCAATGCCATTTGATGAATATGAAAACGGGGCAAAACTTGCAATTGCATCTGATCCTGATGGTGATATTGTAAATGCAGTTGTTTCAGCAAGTACTTTACCAGATGGCACCACACTTTCTTCTGATGGAACAATTTCAGTATCTGATTCAACTCAGTTATTACCAGGTCTTTATACAATTTCGATAACAACAACAGATGAGTTAGGAAATACGACAACTACTGAGCTCGAAATAACTCTTGAACCTTCAGATATTGAAGCTGTTTACGTAGTTGACGAGGCAATTCCATTTGATGAATATAATAATGGAGATGTGCTAGCCATTGCGACTGATGGTAATGGAGATATCATCAACGCGGTAGTTATTATTGGAAGTTTGCCACTAGGAACAAGCATTGCAAGTGATGGTACAATCTCCGTTTCAGATGCCAATCAGATTACTATAGGTAGTTTTACTTTCACTGTTCAAACAACAGATGAGCTTGGCAATACCACAGACAATGTGTTAACCATCACCTTCGAACCAAGTGATATTGAGGCTATTTACAACTTGAATGATCCTCTTCCATTTGATGAATATTCAAATGGAGACACACTGGCTACTGTAACAGATGGCAATGGCGATATTATTTCTGCAACAGTTACTGTAGGAAGTTTACCAATAGGAACAAATCTGGAGAGTGATGGAACAATTACAGTATCTGATACTGCTCTAATTGAAGCAGGAAGCTTCACACTTACTATTCAAACAATTGATGAATTAGGTAACTCGACGGATAGTGAGATTACCATTGTAATTGATCCTTCAGATTCAGAAGCAGTATTTACAATTAATGATGCCCTACCATTTGATGAATATGCAAGTGGAGATACTTTAGCAACAGTAATCGATGCTGATGGGGAAATCGTCAATGCAGAAGTTTTAGATGGAACGCTTCCTGCCGGAACTTCTCTTTTACCCGATGGTACTATTGTAGTGAGTGACCCGAGTAAGCTTGTTGAAGGGACATATACATTTACTGTTGAAACAACAGATGAGAAAGGAAACACATCTGAGACAGAATTAACCATAGAAATAGAACCTTCAGACATCGAAGCAATCTATGCGGTAAGGGATGCAGCGCCTTTTAATGAATATCTGAATGGAGATACCTTAGCTACAGTAACAGATGGCAATGGTGATATTATAGCTGCTATTGTTACAATCGGAAGTTTGCCAAATGGAGCAAGCATAGCCACAGATGGAATTATTACTGTTACAGATGCAAGCAGTTTATCATTAGGATCATATACAATTACAATTATTACTACGGATATTTTAGGTAATACCACAGAATCTGAAATAACAATTGAATTCAATAATGGAGATCAGGAAGCCGAATATAGCATAGCTGAGCCAATTCCTTATGATGAAATTGGCAGTGGAGACTTACTGGCATTCGCTACAGATGCAGATGGAGATATTGTGAATGCCAGTATTGTTTCAGGTGAGTTACCTGCCGGAACTAGTCTAGAAAATGACGGTAGCATCAAAGCATCAGATACAGATTTACTAATTGAAGGCACTTATAACTTAACTATTAAAACTACCGATGTACTCGGAAATACAACTGACTCAGAAATCACACTTGTTTTAGAACCATCTGATGAAGAAGCGGTATATGTGCTAGATGAACCTCTTCCTTATAATGAATATAACAATGGCCATGTTTTAGCCATCGCCACTGATGGAAATGGGGCGATTATTAGCGCAACAGTTACAGATGGTAGTTTGCCGCTAGGTACTGAAATATTAAGCGATGGCACCATTCAAGTTTCTAGTGCCATATTCTTAGAACCGGGCTCATACACTATTACAGTTAGAACAATTGATGAGTTAGGAAACTTTACAGATAATGAGCTAACTCTGGTAATTGAGCCAGCAGATATTGAAGCTGTTTATACCATCAGACAGTCTTTACCTTATAATGAATATAATATAGCTGATGTTTTGGCTGATGCTACTGATGAAAATGGAGCTATTATTTCGGCAACGATTAAAGCTGGTACGCTGCCACCTGGTACAGAACTTAAATCTGATGGTACAATTGAGGTGAATGATGCAAGTAAATTAGAAGAAGGAATATATGCTCTAGTTGTAATTACCATTGATGAACTTGGTAATTCAACCGAAACTTATCTGGTGCTCGAATTAGAACCTGTAAACGATGGAGTTTCATTTGATAATGAAGCAATATATGTGGTTTCAGAACCAATGCAGAAAAGTACTTACGGTAATACCCAGTTTGTTGCGGTAGTAACAGATAAGGATGGTGGAGTAGTTAAAGCATTAGTAATTGCAGGAGAATTACCTGCCGGGTTTGCTCTAATAGACTCTACTGGTTTCATTGTAGTAGTCGATCAAGATTTAATCGTTCCGGGTAGTACAACCTTTACTGTAAAAACTACTGATGCTGAGGGTAATACCACCAATTCACAATTAACATTAACGGTATTAGCAGATGACATCGAAGCCATTTATACAGTAGAATTTGCAGCAGCGATTGATAGTTATCAAGTAAATCAGGTATTAGCAAGTGTTACAGATTCCGATGGTCCCATTATTTCGGCAAGTGTAATTGCAGGTACACTGCCACCGGGTTCTAGTATCAACCCAGTAACGGGTGAAATTACTGTTACTAATCCATCAGAGTTAATAGCAGGTAATTACCCGCTTTCAATCATTACTACTGATGTAAATGGAAATACTACCATCAGTGTAATTTCAATCATTTTATTACCAGAAGGAAGTGAGACTGCCACAGATAGAGACGCAGTATACTATGTAAATGATACTCCTGTAAATGGTATTTACTATGACGGACAAACATTGGCATATGTGCTCGATCCTGATGGTCCGGTAATTAAAGCTAGACTGGTTGACGGTGATTTGCCTCCGGGTACTATTTTAAATCCTGTAACTGGTGAAATTTCAATTGTAAATGAAAGAGTAGTTGTTCCAGGTGCTTATCAATTTACAATTAGAACTGAAGATGAACTTGGAGGAGTAACTGATAATCTTGTTACTATAATTATAGTTCCAGGAGATTTGGAAGCTGTTTATTTTGTAGATGTTCCGTATCCGGTAAATTATTACAGACTTGATCAGTTTATCGCTCAAGTTTCCGATCCGAACGGACCGATTGTTAAAGCTGAGTCACTTAATAACAACATACCTGATGGTGTATATTTCAATCCGGTTAATGGAACCTTTAGCATCAGTGATACTTCATTATTAGAGGCTAGAAACTATCCTCAGTATATTCTCACCACTGATATTTATGGTCACACTACCTATCATGCGTTCATTATTTCATTTAAACCAGTAGATGGAGATGGTAATGGTAATACAGTTTTAATTGCGAATGATGATGAGTTCTTTGTAATAGAAGACAGCGTTGTTTTTGGCAATGTATTTATTAATGATATTGGAAATTCATTTGATAACATCAGCATTACAGTAAGCCCAATAAATGGTGCTGCAAGTATTGATGCCGATGGCACATTTACTTATCGTCCTACTCTAAACTATTTTGGAATAGATTCTTTCACATATCGTATTTGCTTAGATGGTGAGGTTCAGACCTGTGATGAAGCAGTAGTTGTTATCAATGTGACTGAAAACAACCTCTTCCCAGACCTTGAACTCGATATTTCAGAGACACAGGCAGGTGAGCCTATCTTGCTAGATGTTTTAGCAAACGACTCAGAACCAGATGGTGATAGCTTATACATTACAGAAGTGTTCCCAATTCTGCAAGCAAATGGCGATATGGAAATCGTAGACAACAAACTCATCTATACTCCGAACGAAGGTTATGTAGGCTTAGAAAGATACAGGTATCAAGCCTGTGATACCAGAAAAAATGCTTGTTGTTCTGAGGAAATCATCGAAATAAATGTAGTAGCAAAAATTGACTTCTATATATCTGATGGCTTTACTCCAGATGGTGATGGCATAAATGAACACTGGAATATACCGGGAATTGAAGATTTTGATGAAAACAAAGTAAAAATCTTTAATCGATGGGGTAGAGTGGTATTCGAAACAGAGCGCTACAACAACACAGATAATTTCTGGGATGGTAAACCAAACAAGGGAAATGTGCAAGATCAAAAAGTACCAGCGGGTACCTACTTCTATGTCTTGTACACCGAACCAGGATCAAAACCAAAAAATGGCTTCATTGTAGTAAACTACTAGAATTAAAACACATGAAAAACATTGTATATCTATTAATACTTATTGGCTTATACTTTACACAAAGCACTGTAAAAGCACAGCAGCAGCCCATTTACACGCAATATATGTTTAATGGCTTAGTAATAAATCCTGCATATACAGGTAGCCACGAAGCATTGAGTTTTACAACCTTAGCAAGAAAGCAATGGGTGGGTCTTGAAGGAGCACCGAACACACAAACTTTTTCTGTTCATTCTCCTATTAGAAATAAAAACATCGCATTGGGTTTTACAGCCCTTCGCGATCAAATAGGAGTAAGTACGCAATATGGAGCTTACTTTACATATGCTTATCGAATCCATGTAGGTGCAAATGGCATTTTTTCACTTGGTATTCAAGGTGGAGTAGATCATTTTAAAGCTGGTTATAGTAAATTAAACAACTATGGTAATTCTGGCCCCGGTTTCGATCCTCACTTACAAGGCAGTGATATCTCTCTGATGAAACCAAATTTTGGTGCGGGTATGTACTACTATACAAACCATTGGTTTGCAGGTTTATCAGTTCCCAATTTATTAACTACAACAATCAACGATATAGAAGGTGAACCTATGGTGAAGCAGGTAAAACATTACTTCTTTACCACTGGATTAATTTTCAACTTAGGTTATAACCTCAAGTTTAAACCTAGCACTTTAATTAGGTATGTAGAAGATTCTCAAGTAGAGTTTGATATTAATACCAATTTCTTAATTAGCGATATTCTTTGGTTAGGGGCTTCTTACAGGTCTTTTGAGTCAGTAGATGCCATTGTAGAGTTTCAGCTTAGTAGCAAACTCAAAATTGGTTATGCTTACGATTTTTTAATCGATCCTTCATTAAGAGATACCAGCTCTGGTTCGCATGAATTACTGATAAACTATCGCTTTTCTTTTTCTAAAGATCGAATTGTAACACCAAGGTATTTTTAGATCACTGAGTAAAACTTCTAAATAACAATCAATATTCAACTATCTGTTAAATATTCTAATTTGTAAAATACATACTATCAATCATTTATGAAGATTATTGCTCTATTCTTTTTAGTACTTCTGATTGCAAATAACAATGTGTTTAGTCAGAAAAAAAACTCAAGAAAACTGAAGAAACAAATTGCCAAAGCAGATGAGTTGGCAAAAAGCTTCGGGTATGTTGAGGCCTTAGATATCTATAAAGTTTTGCTCGATGAAAACAGAGATCACAATCTGTTAAAACTAAAAGTAGCAGAATGTTATATGAAATTGAATGAGCCAGAAAAAGCTGTAAAATGGTATGGTGATATAAGGGAAAGCCAGCATCTTTTTGATAAATATAATAAGCTTAATTATGCACAAGCTTTAATTTCAACTGAGCGATTTGAAGTTGCTAGAGATGTTTATTCCGATTTGCAAAAAGTAGAAGAGACAAAAGCACATGCCACTGAGCGTATTAAAAGTGTAGAAGAAAGAAGTCTCTTTTTTAAAGATTCTGCTTTTTATACGATCCATAGTCTTGCTCTAAATACTGAAGGAATAGAGTTTAGTCCGTCGTATTATAAAGAAGGTATTTTGTGGGTAGGAGAGCGAACTAAGGTGAATAAAAAAGGAATTTACAGTTGGGATAATTCTAAATTTCTCGATTTATATTATTTAAAATATTTGGATGGAGAAAACACCTACAAAGAGCCTTTTTCTAAAAGAGTAAATTCCTTATTTCACGAAGGGCCAGTTGTTTTCTTTGAAGATGATACTAAAATGATTTTTACCCGAAATAATATTAAAGGTGGGCGAATTAGAAGATCGAAAGACAATACATTAAAACTACAACTATTTAGTTCTGAGCTAGAAGGAGAAGACGAGTGGTCGAAACCTAAACCACTATCTTTTATGCATCCAGAAGACTCCTATGGCCATCCAGCAATTTCTCCTGATGAAAAAACACTCTATTTTGTTTCTGATATGCCAGGTGGTTTGGGTGGTACCGATATTTACTTTAGCCAATTGATAGATGGTGTTTGGACTACCCCGCAAAATTTAGGAAATAAAATAAATACGATTGAAGACGAGATGTTTCCATTTATCTCTAAGAATAATGTTTTATACTTTGCTTCAAACGGTCACCCTGCAATTGGTGGTTTAGATAACTTTTACATTCAATTAAATAAGGAAGGAAAACCAGAAGGTGAAATTGTGAATATGGGTTATCCTATAAACAGTTTGTTTGATGATTTTGGGGTAATAACCAAAGACAATGGCAGAACGGGTTTCTTTTCGTCGAATAGAAAGATGGAAACATCTAAAGATGATATTTACTCATTTGAATTTGATAAGCCCAATACTGCAAAAGTTATTGTAAAGGTATTTGATGTTGAAAATGAAATATTTTTACCCGGTGCACAAATAGAGATTACGGGTGAAGCTAAAAACTATCAGGCTCAAAGTGATGATAAAGGTAGTTACCAATTTGCCGCAGAGATTTATACCGATTACAATATTGCTTGTAGTTTATATGGCTATTCTCAAGATACAACAAACACCACATATCGAGTGAAATCTATTGAGCCTACAGAAATGATTGTAAAAATGGTTCCTCGTAAACTTAGGGTGAATGGAGTAGTACTCGATAAAAAGACAGAAAAGCCAATTGCCGATGCAAATGTTATTATCCAAAATTTATTATCTAGTAAAGGAGAATTGGTTATTACAGATGCTAATGGGGCATTTTCTGTAATTCTCCCTATAGATCAAAAGTATGATATTAAGATTTTAGCAGACTATTATTTTACCACACACGAAAAGCTTGAGACAAAACTACCACCAAAAGGAGAAGAAATTAATGAGAAGTATTTTCTGGGTAAAATTGAAATTGGTAAAAGCATTAAGTTAGATAACATCTACTACGATTTAAATTCAGCAGAGATTAAACCAGAGGCGGCACTAGAGTTGGATAATCTGGTAACCATGCTCAAAGAAAACCCTAAAATTAAGATTGAGCTAAGCTCTCATACCGATTCACGTGCGGGAGATGACTATAATTTGCAGCTATCTCAAGCAAGAGCTCAGTCTGCAACAGATTATATTATTTCACAAGGAATTGAATCCAATAGAATTATTGCGCGAGGTTATGGTGAGTATCAACTACTTAACCACTGTAAAAATGGTGTAGATTGTGATGAAAAAGATCATTTAAAAAACCGAAGAACTGAGTTTAAAATACTCGAAATAAATGTAGAGTAGACTATATTAATAACAGAGAAACAGTCTGGATTTTCCGGGCTGTTTCTTATTTTTTAACATTCATCTAAACATCTTTTCTGAGCATTCTGAATGATATAAGGTAAATACTCAAGGTTATCTTTTAGTAAATAACTATCAGCATAGGCAAGTTCAGATTCTTTTAAATATTCAGGTTTTATTTTACCACTAATTAGAATAAAAGGCACAGTAGGATGAAGCTTTTTACTCATAAATAGAGCCTCAGAACCATAAAAACCTGGTAAATAAAAATCAGAAATGATTATATCTGGTGTGCATTCATTCAAGATATTATAGAAGCTTTTTGCATTATCACAGGAAATCACCTCTGCTTCTATATTATTCTTCTTAAGAACCCTTTCTATATAGATGCGATCACTTTCAGAGTCATCTAAAAGTACAATTTTTTTAATTTCAGAATACTGCATCTTAATATTTATATCTGTAAATAATTAAATTCTAAATTAGATTATTACAATGAAAATCAAAAGTAATCTAATACTAGATTTCCATTTTTTAATCTGATCAGTGATAAATAGATAAGTTGTATTGGCTCAATTTGTTGTAATTCAAATTGACTAAGCAGTATTTGTATTTAAAATATAAATTTAGCGGAAAGTCATTAAATTTTTTAATATTTACAAATATCCCCGAGTATAGTTTAAATATTTTTAGTGTAAGTGTATATGATTCATTTTTAAAATGAGGAAAGATTAAAATCTTAATTAATTGCATTTAAACCAAATAATCGAGATTTAATCCATAAAAAAGCGGGTTTTGTATAGCTGTTTGCACTTAAAGTTTTGTGTAGTTAAAAACTAATATTAATATTGGAAAAAGACAATAAGGTTATTTAATCTAAGTCTAACATAACCCAATATTCAGTTAATAGATTTTAGACTTCAACATTATGTTGTGAGAATGGTTAGCTATTAACTGAAGAAGTAAATATGAAAAACTAATATGCAAACTTACCTTTCCTTTTTTGCCTTTACTGGCTTTGTTGCTATTTATTCTTGGTATAAACTCCGACACGATAAACTCGACTCACAAGATGGTTATTTTTTAGGTGGTAGAAGTCTCTCCGGAATTGTAATTGCCGGTTCAATGCTACTTACCAATATCTCTACAGAGCATTTGGTAGGTATGAATGGCTCATCTTACAAAAATGGTTTTATAATTATTGCTTGGGAAGTTACTTCTGCACTGGCTCTAATTGTAGCGGCATTGTATTTTACGCCTACCTATTTAAAAATGGGTTTAACCACCATACCTCAATACCTCGAACATCGATTTGACAGCTTTACTAGAACTTTAGTAGCTGTATTTCTAATTGTTTCTTTTGTTGTTACGCTTTTGCCCATTGTGCTTTATACAGGTGCAATTAATTTAGAAAGCATTTTTAACATATCAGAAACATTTGGTGTTAGCCAAACCGAAGGGCTTTGGTATACTGTAATTATAATCGGAGTAATTGGCTCTATATATGCGATTTTTGGTGGTTTAAAAGCAGTTGCCTTTTCAGATACAATTAATGGATTTGGACTTTTTATTGGAGGCTTGCTAGTTCCTCTGTTGGCATTGTGGGATATTGGAGATGGCAATGTTATGCATGGGCTTAGCAAAGTATATCAGGTAGCACCAGAAAAATTTAATGTAATTGGTAAACCAGATTCAGTTTTGCCTTTCAGTACTTTGTTTACAGGTTTAGTAATAAACCAGTTGTATTTCTGGGGGATGAATCAAACCATAATACAAAGAGCTTTAGGAGCTAAAAACTTAGTCGAAGCTCAGAAAGGATTGTTATATACTGGGGTTTTAAAATTATTGGTTCCTATTATAATAGTGTTACCCGGTGTAATTGGGTTTTACTATTTTGGCGATAGTTTGTACGATAGTCAAGATATGATCTATCCGGAACTGGTAAAAAAAGTAATGCCTTTGAGCTTTGTCGGTTTCTTTGCCGCTGTTGTAATGGGAGCAGTGTTGAGTACTTTTAATAGTGTATTAAATAGTACAGCCACACTTTTTAGCATCGGTATCTATAAGAGATATATAAAAAAGGATGCTTCTGATAGACAGTTGGTTATTTCAGGTAAGTTAACCTCCTTAGTACTCGCAATTTTTGCCATCTTAGCGGCTCCATTAGTTGCTGGTGCTCCAGATGGCTTATACCAATTGTTGCAGCAGTTAAATGGAATATTCTTTATTCCGATTGCTTCAATAATGTTAGCTGGGTTGTTTATTCCACAAATTTCTGCAAGAGCTGCAAAAGTTGCACTGTTTTTCGGACTGGCATTTTACATCTTAACCAGTTTTGTATTTCAGGTAGATATTCATTTTGTGCATCTATGGGGAATCGAATTTGTACTGAATATGATTATAATGTTTGTTGTGTCTCAGTTTTATCCGAATACAAATACATTTAAACCATCAGACATTGGAGTAATGGATTTGCACGAATGGAAGTATGCAAAACTGATGGGCATAATTTTGGTTTTGCTCACTATTGCAATTTATATTTGGTTAGGACAATGAATTTTAGAGAAAAATGATTAATTTATCAGCTTAAACTAATAAAATATGGAAAAAGAAAAGCATAATCTTGATATTGAAGAACTCTGGGAAGAGGACTTGTTAGAGCGTTACCCAGAGAATGGACATAAAGCAAAAGATGAGTATCGTAATTATGATGATCCTGCAAGAGATACAGTAAAAGAATTTTATAGAGTAAATCATCATTATCAAACCTACGATTTTGTTCAAAAGAAAAAAGAAGAGTATCTTAAGTTTGATAAAAAAGAAATGACTCTTTGGGATGCTGTAGAATTTTTAAATACTCTAGTAGATGATTCAGATCCGGATATTGATCTAGATCAAACACAGCATTTATTGCAAACATCAGAAGCCATAAGAGCAGATGGTCATCCAGATTGGTTTGTTTTAACTGGTTTTCTTCACGATTTAGGGAAAGTATTATGTCTTTTCGGAGAAGAGCAATGGGCAGTTGTTGGAGATACTTTTCCAGTAGGATGCAAATTCTCAGATAAGATAGTTTACCCTGAGTTTTTTGATGAAAACCCTGATTCGAAAGACGAAAAATACAATACAAAATACGGTGTGTATGAGGCTAATTGTGGTTTAGATAATGTTCATATGTCTTGGGGACACGATGAATATTTATACCACATCATGAAAGACCATATGCCGGAACCTGCATTATATATGATGCGTTATCATTCTTTCTATTCGCAACATCGCGAAGGTGCTTACGATCATTTAATGAATGATCACGATAGAAAAATGTTTAAGTGGGTGCAAGCATTCAATCCTTACGATTTGTATTCGAAAGCACCTACACCACCAAATGTAAAAGAACTTAGACCATATTATGAAGATTTGGCAGCTAAATACTTGCCAGATACTTTAAAGTTTTAATATTGTCTGGAAGCTACATTCATCATTTCCGGGGGTAAGATTTAAATATCTTATCCCTTTTTCATTTTCAAATCTGTAATTTTTCCAATATCTTAAGTTAGATAAATTTTTTGAGCTTAAACTCAAAAATAAACTAACAGATATATGTTAAAGATGAAAATGAAAAAACCACTAAGAGTATTTTTTTTACTCATTATTTTACTGTGCTCTTTTAAGATACAAGCAGAAGATGGATACGAATTATGGTTAAGATACCAGCCAGTTACCAACTCCCAACATAAGGAATATATACAAAGCCTTTTTACAGAAGTATTAATTGATGATAATTCAGCCACGGCAAAAGTTATTAAAGAGGAATTAGACAGAGCCTTTTTAGGCATGTTAGGTAACAAGCCAACAATTATTCAAAATTTAACAACTTACACGGGGCTAATTATTGCAACATCAGAAAGCCAAATTGTTAAATCTAATTCAACACTTCTAGAAAAAGTGAATGAGTTAAGTAACGAAGGATTTTTAATCGATTTTGTAAATAGCCAAGGTCAAAAACATTTGGCTGTTTTAGCAAAAAAGCCTGTAGGTTTGCTTTATGGCTCTTTCTATTTACTAAGACAATTGCAAGCAGGTAATCAAATAGAGCATGCATACAGTTCTTCTCCTAAAATAAAAAATCGCTTATTAAACCACTGGGATAATCTGGATAGAACAGTAGAAAGAGGTTATGCCGGTTTTTCAATCTGGGACTGGCACAAATTACCCGGCTACATTGACCAGCGATATATAGATTATGCCAGAGCAAATGCATCAATAGGTATTAATGGAACGGTGCTTACCAATGTAAATGCGAATGCATTGGTGCTTACTCCCATTTATATTGAAAAGGTAAAAGCTCTGGCAGATGCTTTTAGACCATATGGATTAAAAGTATATCTCACTGCAAGATTTAGTGCTCCAATTGAGATTGGCGGTTTAGAAACTGCTGATCCACTAGAGCCAGAAGTGAGAAATTGGTGGAAGTCTAAAACTGATGAGCTTTACGAAGCTATTCCAGATTTTGGCGGTTTTTTAGTAAAAGCAAATTCAGAGGGTCAACCCGGACCGCAAAACTACAACCGGACACATGCCGATGGAGCTAATATGCTGGCTGAAGCAGTTGTACCTCATGGTGGAATTGTAATGTGGCGAGCATTTGTTTACAGCCACGAAGTACCAGAAGACAGAGCCAAACAAGCCAATAATGAGTTTGAACCTTTAGATGGAAAGTTTAATAAAAATGTTTTTATTCAAGTGAAAAATGGTGCAATCGATTTCCAACCAAGAGAGCCGTTTCATCCACTTTTCGGGAAAATGCCTAAAACTGATTTAGCACTCGAATTACAAATTACGCAGGAATACTTAGGGCAGGGTACAAATCTGGTTTACCTAGCTCCATTATTTAAAGAATGTTTAGATTCTCGAACCTATTTGCCCAAAAATGAAAGTACTGTGGCAGATATAATTGATGGCACTGCATATAACAGAAATAACTCTGTAATAGCAGGTGTGGCTAATATCGGAAATGATAGAAACTGGACAGGCCATCTATTTGGGCAAGCAAACTGGTTTGCTTTTGGGAGATTAGCTTGGGATCATACACTAAGTTCAGGTGAGATTGCCAAAGAATGGACTAAACTAACTTTTAGTAATGATGATGATGTAGTTCAAAAAGTTGAAGAATTGATGCTAGCATCAAGAGAAGCATGTGTCAATTATATGACTCCCTTAGGTTTGCATCATATTATGGGTAGAAATCACCATTATGGTCCCGGCCCTTGGGTAACAGGTGGTAGACCCGATTGGACATCGGTTTATTACCACAAAGCGGATTCAGCAGGTATTGGTTTTGATAGAACCAAAACAGGTAGCAATGCTTTGAGTCAATATGCTCCGCAGGTCGAAAAATTGTTTACCATTTTAGATACTTGCCCAGAAAAATACTTGCTTTGGTTTCATCATTTATCGTGGGATTACAAGCTCAAATCTGGTAAAACACTTTGGGATGGATTATGCCTAAAGTATGATGAGGGTGTAAAATCAGTAGGAGAGATGCTCACAACATGGCAAAGTCTAGAAAGTAAGATTGATAATGAAAGATTTGAACAAGTTGAAGCTTTATTGAATATCCAGAAAGAAGAAGCGGTTTGGTGGAAAAACTCTTGTTTGCTATATTTCCAGCAATTTTCACAAAAAGACTTTCCTGCATCAATGAATGCTCCAACTGGAGATTTAGAAGAATACAAAGAAATGCGTTTCCCTTACGCTCCGGGAATTAGACCTACTTGGAAGTAAAAAAGCCATAAAAAACTTAAAGTTGTTTATATAGACTTTTGGGATCTTTGGTGTACTCCGTATATGATTGAAAAGTAAAGCTAAATAAAGCACCAAGCCCAAGTGATTTTGAAGGTTTACAGATTGAAATTGATAAAATGTTGAATTATTATAGGCATAAAAAAGGGAAAAGTACTATACGTGCTTTTCCCTTTATATCTTCACTATACAATTACTATTTCAAATATCTCTCAAGCATATCTTTCAAATCTTCATTAGAAAAAGGTTTAGCAATGTAGTCGTCCATACCAGCTTCAATACATCTATTGCTATCTCCTACAAATGCGTGGGCTGTCATTCCGATAATAGGACATTTATAAAGCTCACCAGATTCCTGCATTTCTCTAATTCTTTGAGTAGCTTCAAAACCATCCATAATTGGCATCTGTACATCCATTAAAACCAAGTCGTATTTGTCTTCTTTAATTTTATCTAATGCTTGTTGCCCATTGTTTACAACATAAGTTTCAAAACCCATGTATTGCAAGAAGTAAATTACTACTACAATATTTCCTTCATAATCTTCTACAAGCAAAATCTTCTTTTTCTTAGATTCTGGATTAACCTCTGTTCGCTCTGGTTGTAAAGATTTCTTTTCTTCTACATTACCATGTCTTTTGGTGTTTGTATGCGCAATGTCAAGCGGAATTTCAACTTGAAATTGAGAACCCATTCCCTCAAGACTAGTTACAGAAATTTTTCCTCCCATCATATCTACAAAAGATTTGGTAATAGCCAAACCTAAGCCGCTACCACCATAATTTCTTGCAATAGATTTATCTGCTTGCGTAAATTTCTCGAAAATTCTTTTAATATGTTTTTCACTCATTCCGATACCCGTATCAGAAACATAGAGTATTACATCACAACTGTCTAGGTTTTCTTTTCTCCTTATTTTAACCAATACATTTACAAAGCCCTGATCTGTAAACTTAATCGCATTACTTAACAGATTAAGTAAGATTTGTCTAATTCTATTCGGGTCTCCTAAGAAGTCTAACTCTTTTTTATCTGGATAACTAAAATTGAGTTGTAAGTCTTTTTCATTAGCTTTTACTGACATTACAGATCTGGCATTTTCCATAATCTCAGCAAAGTTAAACGGTATCCTTTCTAGTTTTAACTTATTCGATTCTACCTTAGCCATATCTAGTAGATCATTTATAAGCGTAATAAGAGATTCTGAACTTACCTTTAAAGTCTTAATTAAATCTTTTTGATTATCACTTAACTCATGATCTTTATCTAATATGTTAGCAACTCCAATAATTGCGTTCATGGGTGTTCTTAACTCATGACTCATATTAGCCAAAAATTCACTTTTAGCTTGGTTAGCAAGATTGGCTACATTTTTTTCATGTTCGAGAATTAACCTAACCACTGCTAGAGCTGTATCAACATCTAGTTTAGACCAAGGTGTAGATTTATTTTGAACGGTTTGTTGCCATAACTCAAAAGAGCTTCTTGGCGCTAATCGGTATCCGGCTTTTGTTTCTTCTAATTTTTTTTCAGGCAAACCTGCCCACTTCACTTTTTCTACCTGAGGTTTTCTAAACCAAATAATTGAGTCATTTGTAGCGTGACTTATAGGCACTACCAAAATTCCTCCTTTAATTTCTAAAAGTTCAGGTTCGTCTTTAAAGATATTTTCTGTATCATTTACCTGAAAAATTGCCAAAGGGCTATTCGCTTCAAAAAAGCTAAAAAGCTTTAAGAGTGTGTCTTTTGATGGTGAATCTCCGAACTGTTCAACTTTATTGTTTACTTTAAAAGCCATGCCTTCAGCTTTCATAGTCTCAATAAGTTTTTTAGCTATTGGCTCATCTATTCTATTTTTCTCATTTAAAGATTTAGATAAATGAGAGAGAAGAGAGTTTCTGCTTTCTTTATCTTCTTTACTTTCAACCTCATTAAAAGAAGATAGTAACGAAGAAAACATATGTCCCATTAGCTCTACTACCATTCTAATGCGATAGGCAAGGTATTTACCTGTCATATGGTGGCAGGCTACAAGGCCCCACAGTTTTCCCCCTTGCATTATAGATATAGACATAGAAGCACTAACTCCCATGTTTTTGAGGTATTGAATATGTACTGGAGATACACTTCTTAACACTGAATATGTCATGTCCAGTGGTAATTTATTCTCAAATGCAGGAGAAGCAATTATGTTAGAAGGCTTATAGCGTATATCGCAGATAATTCTTAAGAAATTTTTTGCGTATAAAGCTCTGGCTTGTGGGGGTATATCACTTGCAGGAAAGTTTAAGCCTTTATATCCTGGTATGTTTTCGCCTTTATTTTCTGCAACAACTTTGCCGTTCCACTCATGGTCAAATTCATACAGTTTTACTCTATCGTAACCGGTAATTTCACGAATATGCTTAACTACAATATCATATAATTCGTCTACATTTTTTGCTGAACGAAGAGCGAGTGCAAAATTTCTTAAATCATCATAAAAGAAATCGTTTTTTAAAGTAATGTCTTGTTCAGGAACAGGTTCAACTTCAAAAACTACTAATTCGCCAGCTAGATGAGCATTAGCATCGTAATCTAAACCATCTATAGTTATTCGTATAGACTGAATCGGTTTTAATGGCTTGTTTATAATTACTCTCTTTAACAAATTGGAGTTTTCGTGTCCCAAAATGCTTTCTATAGATTTATCCAATGCATCTTTAGGAGCGATATCGAAATAAAGTCCCAAATTATCACTTACACATTTAATTTTATACGTGTATGGATCAAGAGCGAATAAGACACCGTGCGGCTGAATAGACCCCGGAGTACTGATAGGTTCATTGGCACAATTCTCAAGTGCTTGTTCTAAAAACTCCTCAGAGATGTCTTCTTGTATTGGCAGTTTATCCTTTTTACTCATATAGTTTTAAAAACTTTCTTCCCGCATTTCTAATAAGTACTAAACCTATAATGCATTTTAAGGTTTAGCTTTTCGTAAAAATAAACTGCTTTTATTGAAGGCAATTGCAAAAAAATTATTTATAATCAATTTGATGAATTTCATAGAAAAAACAGTTCGCTAGTCTGGAGTTTAGTATTATGATTAGCATTGTTATTTAATGGATAACAAAAATATAATATTTTTGTTAGGTGCAATTTCCAAAAAGTAAAATTTGCATATTGTTAAGAATTCTATTTGCTATAATTTGATAATATAACAATGTATTTGCAGCAAATTCACCTCAATTTAAGGTGACTAATTACTATAATATATCACTTCTTTATTTACTCTTATTTTAGCAAGTGACTCCCTCTGTAAATGCTTATATGCATTGTTTTGAGAGATTTAAGATTTAATGTTTATTAAATTTATCATCTTACAGGATTAATTGACTTTGAAATTCATCAAGTTTTTATCGTTGGGTAAATGTAACTATATAAAAGGTTGAAATATGGATTTCAAGGAAAATGATAAGCTAATCGACACACAATCAGAACTCATTTTTATAGCAAGTACTTTAGGTGCAACTTTTAATTTGCCAGAATTAGAAGAAATAACAGGGAAAACTAAAGATGAGATTATTGAAGAACTAGATAGTATAATTGAAGCAGGCATTCTTCAAAAGTCTGAAAATAGTGAAATAGAATATAGTTTTAAAAGTGAAGAGCTAAAGAATTCATATCTTAAAAATGCACTTAATCATATACATGCCAACCTACTAGAAGGTATAGTTAAGGCACAGTTTAAAAAATTAGAAATACATGAAAAGAACCTTTCTGATAGAAAAGAAACACTGAGATATCAAACAGATATCTTATTGAGCTTAACTAAGAATGATGAAATAAGGGAAGGAAACCTAGAAGAAGCTTTAAAAGTAATTACAGAAGCTTTATCTCATTCTATAAATGTATCTAGAGCAAGTATTTGGGAATTTGACGAAAAGAATTATTCAATTACTTGTCTCGATCTTTTCGAAAGAGATGAAAATAAGCATTCTAATGGAGTAAGTCTGTATGGAAAAGATTTTCCCTCTTACTTTAAAGCTTTAGACGACGAAGTTGTGATAAAAGCTAACAATGCACATACAGATGAATATACTTATGAATTTTCTGAGGTTTATTTAAAACCATTAAAAATTTATTCTATGCTAGATGTTCCATTTTATGTAAATGGAAAGCTAGGTGGTGTAATTTGCTTCGAACATCAGTTCAATTACAGAGACTGGACGTTTGATGAAATTATGTTTACAAGTTCTATTTGTGCTATTATTTCTATTACATATCAGTCTCTACAGATTAAACAAGAACAAAAGAAGACTGATGAGGCCAATCAAATGCTACTCACGCAAAACGAAGAGTTACAGCAGCAGCAAGAAGAAATTATGGCTCAGAGAGACTTTATTGAGAAGCAAAACAAAAAATTAAAAGATCGCGAAAATCAAATAGCAAGTAGTATAGATGCAGCAAAAGTTATCCAACATGCCATTCTTCCACAACAACAAGAGCTAGAAGAAACATTCGAAGAAAACTTTGTTGTGTTTAAGGCAAAAGATGTGGTTTCGGGTGATTTTTTCTGGTTGAAAAAAGTTGAGAATTATACTTATTTAGCTGTGGTTGATTGTACTGGTCATGGTGTTCCGGGAGCTTTTATGTCTTTGTTAGGAAGTGTATTACTAGATAAGGTAATTGCAGTTAAAGGTTTGGTTAGCCCTTCGGTAATATTAGAAAGTTTACACACAGAGGTTAAAAACCTATTGAGACAAGAAACAACCGGTAACCAATATGGCATGGATTTAATAATTCTAAAGTTAGAAAACCTACCAGATAGCAAGGTGAAGTTGCAGTTTAGTGGTGCTAAAAATCCTTTATATTTCATAAAAGCAAACGATACAACTCTTAATACTTTTAAAGGCTCTAGAAAGTCTGTGGGTGGTTTTCAAAACGAAGATAGGGTGTTTGAAGATAATGAGATAATTCTTGATAAAGGTAGCATCCTTTATCTTGGTAGTGATGGCTTGAAAGATCAAAATGATAAAAACAGAAAGCGATTAGGTAAATCTAGATTGAAAGGCATTATTGAAAATTATCTTAATCTGCCACTTGCGTCTCAGAAAGAGAGAATAGTTGAAGAGCTAAACAAGCAACTCGAAGATACCGAGCAACGAGATGATATTCTTTTTATGGGAATAAAACTCTAAAAGAAAACCTGTTTTATGCAGGTTTTTTTTGCCGCAAATGCCCCACAGAAGTGTCGTTTTGTTACCAGTTTTCTCAGTTTAAATTCTTTTAAAATTGTAGGCATAATCAAATTAAAACCCTATAAAATGGAAGAGTTTATTTTAGAAAGTAACATTAAATTATTTTATATTCAGGCTATATCATTTCCAGAAGGTGTGTTGGAAGCACATCAAAAGTTGCACAATATGGTGCCATTCTCTAGAGATAGAAAGTATTTCGGCATCTCCCGACCAGAAAATGGAATTATAGTTTATAAAGCAGCAACGGAAGAGACTTTTGCTAATGAGGCAGAAAAATACAATTGTCAAACTTTGTTATTAAAAAAAGGCAAGTATATTTCTATTATAGTTGAGCATTTTAGAGAAAACCCACAGAAAATTAAAGATGCATTTGACCAATTAATCAAACACTACGATTTGGCTCCAGAAGGCTATTGTGTTGAATGGTATAACAATGTTGAAGATACTGTAAATTGTTTTATCAGATTGAGAAAGCAATAGCGAGTTATGTTTCAATAATCTCAAAGGCCTGTGCCAGTTTTATCAACTCTGTATAAGACTTCACATCTAGTTTGCTAAAAAGGTTTTTTCGGTGAGTATCAGCAGTTAATTTAGAAATAAATAGCATGTTACCAATTTCTTTACTTGTATGCCCATTAGCTAATAATTTCATTATTTGTTTCTCTCTTTTAGTAAGAGAACAAAATATTTCCCAGCCATCTCTTTTAATAAATGTTTCACCCAAAATATCTTCTATTATTCGTCCTGATTTACCTAAATCGGTTAGGTTATAAAACAAATTAAAAAACTGATCATCGTGATGATAAAACATTTTATTACTCACCACCCAAGTCATTTTATCTTCAATCTTAACTCTTTGAGGTAATGTGAGTATTGCCTGATGATCGTTGATGTTTTTAAACTGATCAATAGCAAATAAAGCCTGTTTTAAAACATTTTGGTCTGAGATGTTTTCGATGGCGCTTGCACCTATATTAATACAATCTTCGGCAATGCTTCCGAAAGAATTCTTAACTTCATTATTGTAGTAAATCCATCTAAGGCTTTTTACACTATTGATGGTGATAAAAAAAGGAAGAAAATCACATATACTGTTAAACGTTTCAGGATCTTTTTGCGAAAGATTCATCAACCGGTACATCTGATATTTGTTATTACTTAAAGTTTCTATTTCAGTAAGTCGAAACATATCATTCAGTTTAATATTCTTCTATTAGGTAGAAGGCCTGCGCGAGTTTAAATAGTTCATTGAAAGATTTAATTTTCAGCTTGTTAAATATGTTTTTGCGATGAGTATCTACTGTTAATTTGGAGATAAAAAGCTTGTCGCCAATTTCTTTATTGTTAAGCCCTCTGGCAAACAATTGCATTATCTCTTTTTCTCTTTTGGAGAGAGAACTAAATAGCTCCCAGCCATTTCTGTTTACATAGGCTTCGCCAAGTATATCTTCTAGTACTTTACCTGGTTTACCTAAATCGTTTAAAGAGTAAAAAAAATTGAAATACAATTTGCCATCGCCATAAAAGATTTTGTTGCTTAACAACCAAGACATTTCTCCACCGAGTTTCAGTCGTTGTAAATAGGTTAAAACTGAGTTTCGGTCATTCTCTTGTTTGTAATTTTTGATTAAAAACAGCATCCGGTTAAGTACTTGTTTGTCTGATATTTCTATCAACTTACCGAATCCTTTAGACAAAATAGTATCAGCGATTTCGTTACCAAAACCACTAATAGACATGTGGTTCATATACACCAAATCCAGACTATCCACTTTGTTTATAGTAATAGGATAGGGCATATATTCACAAACTGACTTAAAGACTTTAGGGTCTTTTTCAGATAGTTTTACCAATCGATAAACATGAAGTCTATTGTTACTAATAGATTCATTTTCAGTAAACCGAGCCATAACAGTTATCCAAATGTTGAATTAGCAAAATCTGCTATTAATGTTAAAAAATCATCTGGTTGTTCTAAAGATGGATAATGTCCACTGTTTTTAACGATTTTGATTTCAAAGGAATTATTCGCATCTGTCTGAATTTGTTTAATATAATCTAGGTTGATTATAGAATCATTTTCTCCATGAATAATACATTTGTTAATCGTTAATCCGAGAAAAACAGTCCTTTCATCCTTAAATGCATTTGGTGTTGCAATACCTAATGCTATAGCCGATCGAATTTTTGGGTCTGATTTATCAAAATCTTCCTGTAAAATAGGAATGACTTCTTTAATTGTTACTGTATCTTCAAAAAATGCCTCAACTTCTTTTTGAGAAGGTGATTCTGTAAATAGGGTAGCACCATGTGGATTTGGCAAAAATGCCTCATTTAAATTAATTGGATTTTTTAATGGAGGAGTTCCAAATATCACGATACCTTCTAACTCAGATATTTCGTCTGCAATTTCTAAAGTTAAATGTCCGCCAAATGAATGTCCAACTAAAATAAATTTTCCATTAATTGTATTTAATACATCTAAAATATTCTTCTTAAACCCTTCAATAGAATAACTACCATTTTTTTCTGAATTGCCATGACCTTCAAGATCAAAGCTAATAAGATTATAGGGAATAAGGTCTGAACCAAATAGTGAATCATAGATTCTATTTGAGCTTGAATTTCCATGTATAAATACTATTGTCTCAGGTTTACTACCTTTTTTTTGTAGTATGTTTATCTTTTGCAATTTTAGATTAATTTTTAGTCAAAAAATTTGTCGATTCCAGAATAATGCAATTATACATTTAAAAAATGCAATTACTAATTACGAAAATTAATAATGAAGTTGGAAAAATCACAAGAAATAAGGGGAATATTTGTAAATAATTTTAAATAAAAGTTATCAATTTGAGAAAAAATAGTTGCAATTTAGAAGGATAGCGAAGTGGTTTTGTAATTACTTATGGTTATTACAAGAATAAGGTAAGTTATATATAGATGTTTTTTATGGATAGAAAATTAATTCTTTACATCGCGATGAGTCTTGATGGTTATATTGCTAAAAAAGATAGCAATATAGACTTTCTTTCTATGGTAGAAGTGCCCAACGAAGATTATGGATATCATGCATTCCAATACCAAGTAGACACCGTAATTTGGGGCCGCAAAACTTTTGATAAAGTGCTATCTTTTGGTATTGATATACCTCATAAAGATAAAAATGTGTATGTAATTTCTAAATCACAAACAGGAACAAAAGAGCATGTAGTTTATCATAACAATGTGGTAGAGCTAATCAAAAAATTGAAAACCAAAGAAGGTAAAGATATCTATTGCGATGGAGGTGGAGAAATTGTTTTTGAATTGCTTAAAAATTCATTAATTGATAGGCTTATTATTTCAGTTATCCCTCATCTATTAGGTAATGGCATTCCCTTGTTTAAAGATGGTAGACCTGAGCAAAATATTAAGTACAAACAAAGTATATCCTATCCTTCTGGTCTTGTTCAGCTTTGGTATGATGTAGAAAGAAGCGAAAAATAGGTGAAGTTAGTTTTATTTCACAAGCCTAAAATTGTATTTTTAATAAAATACTATCAATAATCTATTTAAATTAATAATGAATATATCGAAATATTGATATTTTTTTAATGATAAGGCTATATTTGATTATCTCTTAATGATTAAAACTACTTCAATATCATGTATTCAAAATTATCCCTAAACTTTACTACTCTCATTTTTCTTTGTTTGTTTTCTCATTTTTTATCTGCCCAAGACTTTACATTAATACAAAATGTAAATGTATGGGATGGAACCAGTGATAAATTGAAAAATGGACAAAGTGTATTAATTGAAGATAACCTTGTAAAAGAGGTTGGAAAAAATCTTTCTGCACCAGATGGCGCCAACATTATAGATGGAAAAGGCAAAACACTTATTCCCGGTATGTCTGATGCACACACGCACTTGGCAACTACCTCAAGAGGAAACGACAGGCGTAACAGCGAGCATTGGATGTACATTGCAGCTAAATCTACTAAAGCAGCCGAAAATTTTTTAATGCTGGGTTTTACTACTGTACGCGATCTAGGTGGACCAGTTTTTGGCCTCAAAAGAGCTATTGACGAAGGCATTATTCCCGGACCAAGAATTTACCCTTCTGGCGGTTTTCTCTCGCAAACTTCTGGGCATGGTGACTTTAGAAATCCGAGTGAACCTAACCCACACTTTGCTGGCAAAGGTAATTTACCAATGGACCAGCAAGGTTGGTTTTATTTAGTTGATGGAAGACCAGAAGTGCTTAAGGCAGCTAGAGAAAACTTAAAAAATGGAGCCACACAACTAAAAGTGATGGCCGGTGGTGGAATCTCATCTGAGTTTGATCCTATCCATTCAGTGCAATTTACGCCAGATGAGTTAAGTGCTGCTGTTGAAGCTGCTGCTGACTGGGATACTTATGTAGCAGTACACATTTATACATCAAAAGGAATTATTCGTGCATTAGAAGCTGGTGTAAAATGTATAGATCATGGACATTTGGTAGACGAAGAAGCCATGAAATTGATTAAAGAAAAAGATGCTTGGTTAGTACCACAAAGTTATTGGAGTTTAAGACCAGCTCCAGATTCTACCGTAGAGCTCACCAACCGAATGAAGAAGTCACTACAGGTAAGAGCCGGTGCAATTAACGAAATGGAATTGGCTAAAAAGTACAATGTTAACCTTGGTTATGGCACAGATGCTTTCGGTCCACTTGGTGGTGAAGAAAGAGCACTTCAAGAATTTACATCTAGAGTAAGATGGTATACACCTTTAGAAGTGCTAAAGCAAGCAACTTCTGGCAATGCAAAATTGCTGGCAATGTGCGGCAAGTTAGATCCTTATACTGAAGGTAAATTGGGCGTAGTTGAGCCCGGTGCTTACGCAGACCTTTTAATTTATGAAGGAAACCCACTAGAAGATGAGCAGGTAATTGTAAACTACAAAGAAAACTTAAAGCTCATTATGAAAGATGGAAAGGTGTACAAAAATGAATTGTAACCTATTCTATTGATAGGTAAAAAGCGTTTTGGAAGATCTACTCCAAAACGCTTTTTTATTTATAGCACAAATAATTTTACAATTATACCACCAACAAGCCATGCAAAACAGATAAACACAAGAACGGTTAATACTTTCTCTAATGTCATACTCTTTGGAGCCATTTCTTTATGATGCATCACATCTTTACCTATAACAAAACCCAGATAAATCAATATTCCAGAGATTACAATAAAAGCAATGTTCAAAAAGAAGGTGTAATTAATTTTAAAATGTTCGCTTTCAGTAATGCTTTTGCCAGAAGCTTCTGGTAATAGACCAGCTAAATCAAATCCGTAGTGTAAAGCTAATGAGGTAACAATAAGTGAAGTGAATAGTAGAAAAAGTATAAAAAACGACATCTTCCATCCATAGTATTTTGCATTAATTCTTAACACAGGAAAAACCACCAAATCGCTAAAGATAAATGCCAATACACCAGCAAAACTAACTCCTTTACCCAAAAGCAAAGCTGCTAAAGGTATATTTCCCATAGAACCAATAAAGGTGATAAAAGCGGCTATAGGTCCAACAATTACATGTTCTAGTAAAGTGAAAAAACTGAATGAATCTGTATTTTCTCCAGTATTTATAAAGAGAGTTTGAAAGAAAGAATCAGGAACAAAAGCAGCCACAATACCTGCAATGGTAAATCCTAGAGTTACATCTTTCCAAACCATTTTCCATTCCATACCAAATTGTTTCCCTACTTTTATCCAGTTTTCGGTCGACTTAATTTTTTCTTTTATTGATGCATCGTTTTCCATTTCATCTTTAGTATCTTCAAGTCTATTTCGGGCATTTTCTATGAGTTTTTTAGGCTTTATTAAGTAGATGAGCAACCAACTAAAAAATATGAGTAAGACACCACCAAGGTATTCACCAACTACAAATTGCCAACCTAAAAAGATTGAAATAATAATCCCTAACTCAATTACCAGATTGGTAGATGCTAATAAAAAAGCAATAGATGCAATAAAACTAGCGCCCTTTTGAAACAATGATTTTGTAGTAGCTAAAGCTGAAAAACTACAAGAGCTACTTATAAACCCAAAAAAAGAACTTAACCCAATACTTTTAATGCTTTTGTCGCCCATTGCTTTTTGCATTCGTTTTTCGGTAACAAAAATTTGAATAGCAGAACTTACAATGTAACCGAGTATAAATGCCCATAACGCCATCCAGAAGAAACCTGTGGAAGTATAAGCTGCTTCTCCCCATTTTTCAAGAAAGTTATTCATAGCTGTGGTAGTTGTTTAATTGTAAAATTTATCTATCTAATAGTTTTTCGAGTATTTCTACAATTGCAACTACGCTCATATTCAATTGTTTATAGACAATCCATATGTGAAAAGGAGTAGGTTGGTGGAAGAGATTATAAGAAGTTATAAAAAAAATAAGGATGAAAGTCTAGCTACTTCGAGTGACCTTCATCCTTTTATTAATTGTCTAAAGATTCAACTTTAAACCAATTCAATTATTTAAAACCGAATTTCTTTAAGTTTCCGTGGCTAATTTTAATAGCTTCTAGAGGTGCTAATTCAAAAGTTTGGTCTTGCTCTACAATGTAGTAGATCATTCCAGATAACTCTTTTTTCTCTCTAATTTTAGCGAAATCGATGGTGCCAGTTCCAACAGGAGCAAATTTACCTTCTTCGTCCATGTCTTTTACGTGCCACATTTTAAAACGACCCGGAAATTTCTCGAAGTACTCAACAGGGTCTGCACCAGCTTTAGTAACCCAATATAAGTCCATTTGGAAGTTCACTATCTCAGGATCAGTATTTTTTAGAAAATGTTCGATTGGAACTATGCCATTCTTATCTTCTTTAAATTCAAAATCGTGATTGTGGTAAAGTAACTCCATTCCAGCGTCTTTACATTTCTTACCTACAGTAGTTAAGAAGTTTGTTACAAACTCAATATCATCACTCATGTACATTGTACGAGTTTCAGGATCGAATTTGAAATGTCCCATTGGAGGAACTGGAATTACAAAATACTTAAAGCCAGCAGCTTTGGCATCAGCAATAAATTCATCTGCATTGTCCAAAGTAGCAGCTCCCATGTGTGTACTTACTGGTGTTAGCTTGAGCTTTTTAAGAAATTTTTTAAACTCCTTTGGTTCCATACCATAAAACTTACCGTCTTTATAGCCTGTAGCCTCAATATATTTATAGCCTATATTAGCAATTTCTTGTAAAGTTTCTTCAGGGGCTTTGTCCATTTCTGCTCTAACAGTATAGAGTGTTGCACCGCCAAATTTGCTCTGAGAAAAACCTTGAAAAGAAATAAAATAAAGCGCAGAAAATAATAAGAGTATTAAAAAGTTTCTTTGCGTTTTTGTTTTCATATTTATCGTGTTAAATGATGTTGAAACATCAAAAATACATAAAGAGAGTTCAAGAAAAAATAAGTGATTCAATATTCGATAAAAAGATGTTTTCAGCTCATTAATCTCAGCTATAATTGAAATGAGATTGACGCTTTATAGCGTGTTTTTTCCATTAATAGAAATTGAAAATCTTTTATGAATTGAGTTTGTTAAACAAATAGATTATTAATAATATGGGATGCAGTTAAAAGCAATTGACCAATGCGGGAAAAGTTTTATTATGATGGTTTATTTGGAGAAGATTCAATCGATCTGGTTCGAGATGTAATTTATGTAAGTGCCATTAACCAGAAATACCAGTTTAATAAGGGATTTATAAAGCCTCATGCACACAGCAATCTATTTCAGATATTTTTGTTCGAAACTGGCTCAGCCACTTTTACTGTAAACGATAACTCTTTTGAAGTTAAAGCCAAGTCTTTTATTACTGTTCCTAAAAATGTGTTGCATGGTTTACAAATGACTCCTGAAACTACAGGCTGGCTTATTACGCTTTCAGATATTGCTTTGGAGCGCATGCTTACTTTAGATACCAATATTATTTTCGCGATAGATGAAATACTAATATGCGAAATAAATATGGAGAATGCATTAATTGAGAATTTATATGTTACCATGCATAAATGTATTGTCGAATTTAACAATCAACTTCCGGCAAGAGAGTTTGCCTTAGAATATTTAGTCGGCATGTTGTTAATCAGGCTCTATCGCATACCAAGGCAAGACTTAAAATCTGTAGATATTAAAGATCATGTATATAATATATACTACCGCAATTTTTTACATCTAGTAAAAGAAAATCATCACTTTAATACTTCGGTACAGAGCTATGCCGAAAGCTTAAAAATTTCTACTGGTCACTTAAATAGAATTTGCCACGAAGTTTCAGCAAAATCTCCAAAGCAAATTATACATGATTACTTTATTAGCGAATCGAGAAGATATTTGGGCGACATAAAAAAAACAGTGGCACAAATATCTTATGAATTAGGTTTTGAAGACCCTAATTACTTCACCCGCTTCTTTAGACAAAAAACTGGATTGTCTCCAAGTGCTTACCGAAGATCTATTGGTGCACATTAAGTATGTTGTGCGATTTGTCACTGTTTCGATTCAAAAATTGCTAGATACGTGCTTGTATTTTTAGATGATGTTTGATTTGTGCTATTTTTAATTCAAATTGAAAGCCGAACATTCAATTTATTAAATAAATTTGGAACAACTCTCAAATACTAATACAGCTCTTACTGTTTAGATAATTTTTCTCATTAAAGTGATATTTTAATGGACAATAAACAACACCCAATAATTATTGGGATACAAACTACTATTGTAGATCTCCCAACAATTCGACCACATCAATTGTCGATGGCAACCATGCAAATACAGTCTATGGTTATCATCCAATTGAAGTGTAGCGATGATATTATCGGGTTGGGAGAAGCCACAACAATTGCTGGTTTAAGTTACGGAGCAGAGTCGCCAGAAGGGATGAAGCTTGTAATAGACCAGTATATAACACCGCTCATAAAGGGGCAAAATGCAAGTAACATTCGCTTGCTAATGTCTCATCTCGAAAAGCACATTAAAGGAAACTATTTTGCCAAAGCAGGAATCGAAACTGCTTTGCTTGATGCCCAAGGTAAAAGACTTGGAATACCTGTAAGTGCTTTGTTAGGCGGAGAAATTAGAAAAGAACTACCAGTATTGTGGACACTCGCCAGTGGCAATACAGCCAGAGATATAGAAGAAGCCCAGCAACTAGTTTATGAAAAAAGACACAAAGCATTTAAGCTTAAAATCGGCAAGAATTTACCTAAAGTAGACATTGCCCATGCATGTGCTATAAAAGAAGCAGTAGGACCAGATATTATGATTACAGTAGATGTAAATCAAGCTTGGTCTGAGGCAGAAGCGAAGTCCAATATTTTAAAATTGCAGGAAGTAGGGATTGATCTTATCGAACAACCCATCCATAAAGATAATTGGGCTGGCTTAGCAAGACTCACCGCGTTTTTCCATACTCCGATTATGGCTGACGAAGCCGTTTCGATTGAATCTGATGCTTTTGCACTTGCTCAACAACATGCTGCCAGTGTTTTTGCGCTTAAAGTGGCAAAAGCCGGAGGATTGTATGGTTTGCTTAGAGTTGCTGCTATAGCAGAATCCGCAGGTATTGCTCTTTACGGAGGTACCATGCTCGAAGGCACAATCGGTACTGCTGCTTCGGCACATGTAATGCGTTGCTTAAAATCACTACAATGTGGGACAGAGTTATTTGGCCCCTTACTACTTACAGACGATATCGTGGTAAATCCGATTCAGTATAAAAATGCTGCTTTGCATTTGCCCGAAGGACCTGGTTTGGGCTTAGAGCTCGATTTTGACAAGATTGAAAAGTACAAACGAAAATGATAAACATATGCTGTTTCATGTAGAAATGACCGTAAACATACCGTCCGATCTGGACAAAGAATTTGTAGAAGATCTCAAGGCAAGAGAGAAAGCACTTGCCAAAAAATTACAAGAAGAAGGCAAGTGGGTACACCTTTGGCGAATTGTTGGCCAATATGCAAACATCAGCATTTTCGATGTAGCAGACAATGGAGAACTACACGACCTGCTTACCTCGCTTCCACTATTTCCCTATATGGATATGAAAGTGATGCCTTTGTGTAAGCACTACTCATCAATAAAATAAACTAGTATTTAACAATTTAAAAGTAATTGAAAATGGAAAGATCAAAAATCGATGAATTTCTAAAAGTAATGGAGAGTACTGAGAAGGGGGGTAATGAAAGAGTAAAACAAATTGTAAACAGAATTGTAAAAGACCTTTTCTATGCAATTGATGATTTTAATGTAACTCCAGATGAGTTTTGGACTGCCATTAATTATTTAACTGAAGCAGGTCAAAATCAAGAATGGGGTTTAATTGCACCCGGTTTAGGTTTTGAGCATTTTCTGGATATGAGATTGGATGAAGAAGAAGAAAAACTCGGGATTAAAGGTGGAACACCAAGAACAATTGAAGGGCCTTTGTACGTTGCAGGAGCTCCCGAGGAATATGGTTTTGCACGATTAGATGACGGTACTGAGTTGGATGAAGCAGAAATTGTTTTTATGCAAGGGCAGGTAAAAGATGAAAATGGAAATCCAGTAGCTAATGCCAGAGTAGAAGTGTGGCATGCTAACCTAAAAGGAAATTATTCTTATTTTGATTCTTCCCAATCTGATTTTAATCTGCGTAGAAGCATTATCACAGATGAAAACGGGAGATATCAGTTTAGAAGCATTATGCCAAGTGGTTACAGTGTTCCACCTAAGGGTTCAACAGAAATCTTGTTAGATGCATTAGGCAGACATGGTCACCGTCCAGCGCACATACATTTCTTTATCTCTGCTGAGGGTTTCAGAAAATTAACCACCCAGATTAACATAGAAGGAGACCCTTATCTGTGGGATGACTTTGCATTTGCAAGTAGAGAAGGTTTAGTGCCAGCAGTGACTAAAATTACCGATGAAAAACTGATTGCCGGAAAAGAATTAGATCAACCTTATTCTTCAATAGATTTTGATTTTTCAATCCAAAGAGAACACCAAACAGGCCCTAAAGCAATAGTAGAAAGAAAAAGAGCAGAACTCGTAGAGAGTAAAAGAGCTGCGATGTAGGATGATAAAACCACTAGCAGTTTTAAAAGCTGTTGGTGGTTTTTAACTTGATAAACAAATGCCAATATCACATTTCAATGACATCAATTGTCATTACATATTTGATAATTACGGACATGCTGATACCCTGATATTTTCCAATTCCTTGGGTACAGATCATACCATGTGGGAGCCGCAAAAGCAGTTTCTTGGAAAGTATTTCAATATCTTAAGGTACGACACAAGAGGTCACGGAAAGAGTAGCACAGGAGACAAAAAAGAATATTCAGTTTCTGATCTAGGTGAAGATGTAATTGCTTTACTCGATCATCTAAAACTGGATAAAGTTTATTTCTGTGGCTTATCTATGGGAGGGCAAATAGGGCAGTGGTTAGCCATTTATGCTGCATATAGATTTAAAAAGATCATTATCGCCAATACGGCAGCAGTAATTGGAACACAAGATGGCTGGAACCAAAGAATAAAATTGATTTTAAGTGAAGGACTTAATTCAATCACTGAAGGTACAGCAACTAGATGGTTTACAGAATCTTTTAGAGAAAATCATCCAGAAAAAGTTGAGCAAATTTTAAAAATCTTTGTTTCGAACGATCCTAAAGGTTATGCTGCTTGCTGCGCCATGGTTCGCGATGCTTTCTTCCCAAAAAATCTATCTGAAATAGATATACCAGTCTTGATTATAAGTGGAAAGCAAGATGCTGTAACCACAGTTACAGATGGAGAATTTATACAAAAACACATTCCCGGTTCATCGCATGTGAGTATCGATGCTGCACACCTCAGCAATTTTGAATGTCCAGAAGAATTCTCGAAACATGTACTCAATTTTATTGAATCAGACTAAATAAACAACATATAACAATGAACAAAGTACCAGTTATAACAGCAAAAGAAGCTGCCGCATTGGTTAAAGATGGCGACATACTTTTAGGAGGAGGTTTCGGCATGACAGGCAACCCTGTTAGTTTGCTTCATGCACTTGCTGAAACAGGTACAAAGAACCTGACATTTATTGGGAACAATGTAGGCGAACCCGGAATCGGTGGAGGCAGGTTGCTAAACAATGGTCAGCTAACCAAAATGATAGGTAGCTTCTTTACCTCTAATCCTGATGCAGTTAAAGCTGCTCAAGAAGGTAAAGTGGAATACGAGTTACTACCACAAGGCACACTTGCTGAAGCTATTCGGGCAGGCGGTGCAGGTATTGGTGGTTTTTTTACACCAACATCTGCCGGAACTAAACTTGCAGAAGAAAGAGAGACCAAAGTAATTGATGGTGTGGAGCAAGTATTTATTAAAAGTATTAAAGGAAATGTAGCATTTATTAGAGCTTGGAAAGCCGATACTGCTGGCAACCTTCAATACAGAATGACCGAACAAAATTTTAACAGAGCCATGGCAACTGCTGCTAAAATTGTAGTGGCAGAAGTACAAGAAATTGTTCAAGAAGGTGAACTTGATCCAAATCAGATTCATACTCCGGGTTGCTTTGTAAATTATCTGGTTGAAAGAAAATTAATCGCAGAAGATTTAGGATCTTCGGCATCTGGCTCTGCCAAAAAAGTAGATGACAAACGCTTAAATATGGCGAAAAGAGCTTTTAAAGAATTACAAAACGGTGATATTGTAAATCTGGGAATTGGCATTCCTACTTTGGTAGCCGATTTTATTAAACCAGAAGATGGTATTGTTTTACATACCGAAAATGGCATGCTGGGTGTTGGCCCAGAACCTAAAGATGGAGGGGGAGCGATGGATTATCCAGTAAACGCAGGAAAAATTCCTGTTACAGCATTGCCCGGAAGTAGTTATTTCGACAGTGCAGAAAGTTTTGCTATGATAAGAGGGAAGCATGTTGATGTGGCAATAATGGGAGGTTTAGAAATTGATGAAGCAGGTAATTTGGCAAACTGGGCAGTACCAGGAAAACCTCTTTTGGGAGTTGGTGGAGCAATGGATTTAGCTTCTGGTGCTAAGCGGTTGATTGTTACACTTAGTCATACTGATAGAAAAGGAAATTCTAAAATTGTTCCGACATGTACACTACCACTTACAGCAAATAACTGTGTGGATATGTGCATTACTGAGCTGGCTGTTTTCAGATATATTAATAGCAAGCTTACCCTGATAGAATTAATGCCCGGAGCCACATTAGAAGAAGTAAGGGCAAAAACCGAAGCTTCCTTTGATGAAAAACTAACCTAAAGACATGAAAGAATCATATATAATTGATGCTGTCCGTACGCCAGTTGGTAAACTAGGTGGAGGACTGTCTGAAGTAAGAGCAGATGATTTGGCAGCAATACCCATCAAAGCATTAATGGATAAGTTTCCGAACTTGCCTAAAGATGCCATTGATGATGTAATACTTGGTTGCCACAATCAAGCTGGAGAAGATAATAGAAATGTAGCGCGTATGGCTTTGCTTCTGGCTGGATTACCGTATACGGTTCCCGGTGAAACTGTGAACAGGCTTTGCTCTTCTGGTATGTCATCGGTAGTGCATGCCAACAGAGCCATAAAAGCAGACGAAGCTGATTTAATAATTTCTGGCGGTATGGAACACATGACCCGCGGACCATTGGTAATTTCTAAAGCGTCGAAACCGTTTGGAAATGATTCTAAAATGGAGAATTCGAGCTTCGGCTGGCGTTTTGTAAACCCCAAGATGGAAGAAATGTATGGAACAGATGCCATGGGGATTACTGCTGAAAACCTCGCTGAAATGTATAAGATTTCTCGTGAAGATCAAGATTTGTTTGCTTATCAGTCTCAAATGAAAGCAGCTAAAGCCCAACAAAATGGCATCTTGCAAGAAGAAATTGTTTCTGTACTTATTCCTCAGCGAAAAGGTGAACCAAAGATAATTAACCAAGATGAATTTATAAGAGCAGAAACTACAGTTGAAATTTTAGCTAAACTTCGACCTGTATTTAAGAAAGACGGTACCGTTACAGCCGGCAATGCTTCTGGTTTAAATGATGGAGCAGGAGCTATGTTAGTGGCCTCAGAAAATGCAGTGAAGCAATATAGCTTGAATCCTAAAGTCCGAATTGTTACTTCGGCAGTTGTAGGTGTTGAGCCAAGAATTATGGGTATAGGCCCAGTTGGTGCGACTAAAAAAGCATTAAAAAGAGCTGGCTTAAAACTCAGTCAAATGGATGTAATTGAGTTAAATGAAGCATTTGCTGCTCAGTCTTTAGCTTGTATGCGAGAGCTAGGCATTGCTGATGACGATGAAAGAGTTAACCCGAATGGTGGTGCCATTGCGATTGGTCATCCTCTGGGTATGTCTGGAACCAGAATTATTCAGGCTGCAACAAACCAGCTATTCAGAACTAATGGAAAATACGCTTTAGCTACTATGTGTATCGGTGTTGGAATGGGCTATGCAATCATTATAGAAAGGGTATAAACAATTTCATTTTTCTTTAATTACCATCATTTTTAAACTCTTCTATTTAAATTTATACTGTTTTAGTTTACTACAGCTTTGTAAAATGCATATAGAAGAGTTAAAATTTTATACGGATAAGTTAAAGATCATTCTCAATTCAAATCCTGACTTGTCTTACAAATGGAATGAAAATAGTCCATCTGCCGCTCAAGTTTTCTATCATACTTTTCAAGCTATTAAATATTGGCTAGGAGAATTGATTTTAGAAATTCCTTCACATCGAAATAGGGATGATGAGTTTGAGGAAACTCATTCCTTAATTGAAATCCAAGCTGCATTATCTGAGTGTGAGATGTTGATCTCAAAGTATCAAAACGCAGAAGTTGAGATTCAAAAAAGCATAAATGTTTTAGTTCAAAACAATCCATCTCGCGAAAAAGCTTGGACAGTCTTAGATGGATTAATTCACATTACTGCGCATACAGCTGAACATTATGGTCAATTGAAGTATTTAGCAAAATGAATATTAATTGAAATTATATTTTAATTAATATTATATTAAATGCTAATATGTTCTGGCTTTTTATTCATTTATCTTACATCATTATTAGATCATTTCCCATCTTTAATTAGTTTTCTAAAGTGCTAGAATTTTGATTAATGAACTTTTTTGGAAAAAATATTTTCCTGAATGTTCAGGATGTTATTATGAAATTTTATATTTGCCATTATTTTTAATTAATCTAAATAAAATCTATAAACACATAATGGTAAAATATTTACATAAGCTTAAAAGTGCATTACTGCTACTTACTTTTTTATTTGTGTTCACAAATTGTGATGATGATGAAGCTGAAAATACTACTCCTACTGTAACCAAGGCTGTTGTTATAGAAAATTATGCAGATTTGGTTTATGCCAATTATGTAGATACTTACAACCTTGCCGCTACCCTAAAGCAAAAAATTGAGACTTTTTTAGCTAATCCAACAGCAGAAACATTAGCTGATGCCAAACAAGCTTGGTTAGATAGTCGCGAGCCTTATGGCCAAACTGAAGCTTTCAGGTTTTATGATGGACCAATAGATGATGAAGATGGTCCAGAAGGACAGTTAAATGCATGGCCTTTAGATGAATCTTATATCGATTATGTGTCTGGAAATGTGAATGGTGCAGATGGTAACATCAATGTAAATATTATTGGAGATGCTGAAACTTTCCCAACTATAGATAAAGATTTAATCGCTGCACAAAATGAAGATGGCGGTGAAACTAACATCAGTTCTGGTTACCATGCCATCGAGTTCTTATTATGGGGACAAGATTTAAGCGAAGGTGCTGGTGGAGGCGACAGACCATACACAGATTATGTAACTACTGAAGAGTGTACCAATGGAAACTGTGATAGAAGAGGTGATTATTTATTAGCAGCTTCTGAATTGTTATTAGATGATTTACAGGTTTTGTTAGATGCTTGGCAACCGGGAGCAGATTACAGATCAACTTTCACTTCTGAATCAGAATTAGACAATTCTTTAGAAAAAATATTAATCGGTATTGGCAAGCTAAGCAAAGGTGAACTTGCTGGTGAGAGAATGTTTGTTGCTTGGGATGAGAAAAGTAAAGAAGATGAGCATTCTTGCTTTAGCGATAACACGCACAGAGATATAGTAAATAATGCAAAAGGCATCTTTAATGTTTACACAGGTACTTATGTGTGGACTGATGGAACTGTGATGGATGGTCCGGGTATTAATGATTTGGTAGAGGAAGAAGACGAAACATTAAACACCGAAATGTTGCAGTTATTAAACTCTTCATTTACTGCGACTCAAGCAATTCAAGCACCTTTTGACCAAGAATTTTTAGCTGAACCAGGTCGCACAAGAATTAAAAATGCTATTGATTTACTGAGAGAACAAGGCGATAAAATTGCAGAAATCTCTGCTATGTTTGGGTTTACACTAGACCCTTCTGATGTATAAGAGATTTGAATCCAATTAGCTGGCAATTAATCAGCTTTAAATTGAACGATTGTCTTAGTTTACAATTAATTAAATATTGATATCCACCCTTGATTACAAGGGTGGATTTATTTGGGTTATGAAAGCGGCAAGGAAATACTCACTAATACTGGCAACAGTTTTATATGCTGTAATTTTACTTTTTGAAAGTTGCCAAGATAAAGATGATGAAATTGTTTGGTTAGAAGAGGGTGAACAATTTTCTGGTGGTTCAACCACAGTGCACGACGAATCTGTAAATGCATTTGGTAATGCAGCCCCAAATCTGATAGGAGATAAAGATTTAATTTTTGTAACAGGGAATTCATTTTTTAATAGAAACTGGGTTACAGCACCTTCCTCTACAGAAGACCTAGACGGTTTAGGCCCTTTTTTTATCGCTCGTTCTTGCTCAAGTTGTCATTTTAAAGATGGTAAAGGAGCACCTCCCGAAGAAGGCGAACAACCTGTATCATTATTATTTAGATTAAGTATTCCCGGAGACTCAGAAACTGGAGGGCCTATTGGAGAACCAAGTTACGGAGATCAATTTGCTACCAATTCAATTTTAGGAGTTACTTCTGAGGGTTCAGTAGAAATTACATACGAAACAATTTCTGGCAGCTTTGCTGATGGAGAAATATACACATTGAGAAAGCCTCAATATAATTTTACTAATTTGGGTTATGGCAATTTTCATGCATCTACAATGGTATCGCCGAGAGTTGCTCAGCATATGATTGGTCTTGGATTGCTTGAAGCAATAGACGAAGTAACACTTAATGAGTATGCAGATGAAAATGATACAAATGGAGATGGCATTTCAGGGAGAATAAACTGGGTTTGGGATTTTGAGGCACAAACTGCTAAAATTGGTCGCTTTGGTTGGAAAGCCAATCAACCATCTGTTAGGCAGCAAGTTGCAGGAGCTTTTGCTGGTGATATCGGTATTACTTCGTCTGTTTTTCCAGAGCAAGCTTGTTCTTCAGCAGAAGAAGATTGCCAGAATGCAGTAAACGGTGGAGAACCGGAACTAAAAGAAAGTATTTTAGAAAAAGTAACACTTTATTCTTCTGCACTAGCAGTTCCTAAAAGAAGAAACTGGGATGATGCTGAAGTGCTAAAAGGAAAACAACTCTTTTTTGAAGCTAACTGTACAGCTTGCCACATCCCTAAAATTACAACTGGTAACCATCCAGATTTTCCTGAATTTAGTAATGAAGTCATCAGACCTTATACTGATATGCTTTTGCACGATATGGGAGATGAGCTGGCAGATGGCAGACCAGATTATTTAGCAGATGGTAATGAGTGGAGAACACCGCCGCTTTGGGGTATTGGTTTAATTGAAGAGGTAAATGGCCATACCAATTTTATGCACGATGGCAGAGCTCGATCTTTAGAAGAGGCAATTCTTTGGCATGGTGGAGAAGCAGGAGCTTCTAAACAGGAGTTTTTAAACATGGAAAAAACTGATAGACAATTTTTAATTCAATTTCTTGAATCATTATGAAAAAGTATTTCTTACTGCTCAATATAGGAATTATAGTATTTGGTTTAGTGGCTTGCGATAGTGAAGATAATTCAGATCAAGATAGTTTTGACAGGCAAGTTATGCTAGAAAATATAGGCACAAACATCATTTTCCCTAGTTACGAAACATTTACCCAAAAAGCGGAAGTGCTTAATGTAGCAGCCGTTACTTTTTCCACAGAAATATCTAGCGAGAATCTATCAACATTACAAAGTGCATGGAAAGAGGCAGCAATTGCTTGGAAATCTGTAGAGATGGTAAACTTCGGACCGATAGATGAAAAAGCACTTGAAACCAGTATTGATAATTGGCCAACCAATACAAACAATATAGAATCTGCTGTAGACACTGAGGAAACAATAGACGAAGCTTATGTAATCAACTTGGGTTCATCTACCAAAGGCTTACCAGCTATAGAATACCTGATATTTAATGGGGAACAAGATGATAATGCGACTTTAGACTTGTTTCAAAACGATGCTCAAAGAGTTAGTTTTCTAGTAGCTTTAACCAACAATCTTGTAAGCATTGCTACAGAGATTAGCAGCGATTGGGAAAGTGGAGATGGTAATTATGTAGCGACTTTTATTTCTTTAGATGGTAAAGATATTGGTAGCTCTACCAATACATTGGCTAATGCTTTAATCATTCTTACAGAAGAAATTAAAAATGAAAAGGTAGGAGTGCCTTTGGGTAAAAAGAGTTTAGGAGAAGTGTTACCCAACAACTTAGAAGCATGGAGAAGTCGCTATTCTTTAGAGTTGATAGAAGAGAACCTTGATGCGATCGATGATATTTTCAATGGAGGAAATTCAACTGGTTTTGACGATTACCTCGACCAAGTAGAAGCCAAACATGATGATGAATTACTCTCACTTACCATCAACAATCAGATTGATGCCATAAGAACTGCCCATGCTGCTGTTAGCCTTTCGATGTACGAAACACTTAACTCAAATCCCGAAGATTTAGAGACTTTATATAATGAACTACAGAAATTGGTAGTGTTGGTAAAAACCGATATGATGTCTCAACTGGGTTTATTGGTAACCTTTAGCGATAATGATGGCGATTAGTTGAATTTTAAGCTGAAACCATGAAAGAGAAAATTAACAAGCTGTTATTTAAAGAGGTGTCAATTGCACCTCTGGCTTTTTTTAGGGTCTTGTTTGGTGCAGTTATGCTTTGGAGTATCCTTCGGTTTATTCTCAATGGATGGATATATCAGCAATACATTCAACCCGGTTTTTTCTTTAGCTACTATGGCTTTGAATGGGTAAAACCATTGCCAGCATTTGCGATGTATTTGGTATTTACCGTGATGGCAATTTCTGCATTTATGGTAATGTTAGGTTGGTTTTATAAAGTGTCAATCAGCCTGTTTTTTGTTTTGTTCAGCTATGTTGAATTGATAGACAAAACGAATTACCTCAATCATTACTACTTTATAAGTCTTGTAGCATTTTTGCTCTTTTGGGTTCCTGCTCATCGCTATTTCTCAATTGATGTTATTAGAAAGCCAAGCATTTTAAAACAGCAAGTTCCGAGATGGGTAATTGCTATTTTCCAGTTTCAGTTGGGAATTGTATATGTCTATGCGGGCATTGCCAAACTCAATCCCGATTGGTTGTTTGAAGCAATGCCATTAAAAATCTGGTTGCCAGTACATTCAGATTTTCCAGTATTAGGTAAGCTGTTTCAATATGAAATTACAGCTTATATATTTAGTTGGTTTGGTGCTATTTACGACCTTACAATTCCTTTTTTTCTATTAAGTAAATTCACGCGCAAGTATGCTTATTTGGCTGTAGTTGCATTTCATGTAATCACTTGGTTGCTATTTCCAATAGGCATGTTTCCATTTATAATGATTGGTGCTACGCTGATTTTCTTTCCTGCTAAATTCCATCAGAATATAATTTACAAAGTTCAAAGCTTGTTTAGCTTAAATAAAAAGAGCTTCTCTAGTCCATCAATTCAACCACAAAAAGCTCTATCTAAGAAATTAGTTATTACTTTTTTAGTTGGTTACTGTCTGCTTCAATTGGTTTTTCCTTGGCGATTTATGTTTTATCCCGGTCATTTATTTTGGACAGAAGAGGGCTACAGATTTTCATGGAGAGTGATGTTAATGGAAAAAGCAGGCTATGTAGTTTTCCATGTGGAAGACAAAGAAACTGGAAGAAAAGGCGATGTATATGCGAGAGATTATCTCACGCCTAACCAAGAAAAAATGATGGCGACTCAGCCAGATATGATATTGCAATTTGCACACTATATAAGAGACGAATACAAGCAACAAGGCATTACTGAACCTGCAATTTATGCAGAAGCATATGTTACGCTTAATGGTGAAGGGAGCAGATTGTTTATCGATCCAACTATTGATTTAAGCAACATAAAAGAAAGTTTTGAGCACAAATGGTGGGTTTTACCTTACCAAAAAACATTAGCAGCACAATGAAGAAGATATTTACTATTCTTTTATTAAACTTATTTATTGCTCTAGCCAATTTTGCTGTTGGTCAGAACTATTCAGTGTCTGGGAAAGTAACTGAGAATGAAACAGGAGATGCGCTTGGTAAAGTAAAAGTCTATGTTCATGATAAAAATATTTCAGTAATTACCACTGAAAATGGTGAGTTTGAGCTAAAGAATTTATCACCGGGCACATATAAATTAAGTGCTTTTTTACTGGGTTATGCGACTCAAACAAAATCTATCCAGATTAAAAATGCGAGTAAAACTGTGGATTTTGCTATGCCTTTACTCGAATCAACATTAGATGAACTGGAAGTTACTGGCGAACAAGATTTTAATGGAATTACACGCTTAAATGCTGTTGAAAAAACGGCAATTTATGCATCAAAGAAAAACGAAGTGATATTGCCAGCTAATCTTGCTGCGAACTTGGCAACGAATAATAGTAGACAAATTTATGCTTCCGTTCCGGGATTGAATATTTGGGAGTCAGACGGAGCAGGTTTGCAATTGGGAATTGGAGCGAGAGGTTTAGACCCAAATAGAACATCCAACTTTAATGTGAGGCAAAATGGTTACGATATCAGTGCTGATGCTTTAGGTTATCCAGAAAGTTACTACACACCACCCACAGAGGCATTGCAAAAAATTGAATTGGTAAGAGGAGCTGCCTCATTGCAGTATGGAACTCAGTTTGGAGGTTTGCTGAATTTCATCATAAAAAAAGGACCTAAAGACAAAGCCATAGAAGTTACTTCAAGACAAACATTGGGCTCTTTTGGTTTCTTTAACTCGTTTAATAGTGTGGGTGGCACTGTAAAAAAGCTGAATTATTATACCTTTTATCAGCATAAACAAGGCGATGGATGGAGACCAAACTCACAGTTTGATCTGGATATGTGGTATGGTGGAGTAAATTGGAATCCGGTTTCTAGACTAAAAATAAATCTGGAATACACCTATATGAAATATCTGGCTAAACAGCCGGGTGGACTTACCGATGCGATGTTTAATGAAGACCCTCGACAATCTATTAGAGATAGAAACTGGTTTAGGGTAAATTGGAATCTATTTTCGCTTTCTCTAGATTATGATATTAGCGATAGACTGTTGTTGAATGTTCGAAACTTTGGTTTAATAGGTGGGAGAGATGCTCTCGGCAATTTGCAACGAATAGATAGAGTAGATGATAACGCCGAGCGAAATTTATTCGTAGATGATTTTAAGAACTTTGGAAACGAAACCAGACTCATTTATCACTACAATACATTTAATCAGCCTTCGGCATTACTTACAGGAATCCGATTTTATAAAGGCAATACGCAAAGAAAGCAAGGAAACGGCACAGATGGCGCTGATGCAGATTTTCATTTCTTAAACCCTGAGAGTCTGGAAGATTCTGACTTTGATTTTCCCGGGAATAATTTCTCAGCCTTTGTAGAAAATGTATTTAACCTTAGTGAAAAATTGAGCATTACTCCGGGTTTAAGGTTTGAGTACATAAATACACAAGCAGATGGCTACTATCAATCTTCAGTTTTGGTAAAAGACCCAGAAACTGGCTTGGGGATAGATTCTACTTTTAATGTTTATGAGGATAAAGAACGTGTTCGTTCATTCATGTTCTTCGGTTTGGGAGCAAGCTATTGGCTAACAGAAGATGTAGAAATCTATGGTAATTTTTCTCGAAATTTTAGAGCAATCAACTTTAACGATATTCGAGTGAATAATCCCAATTTGGTAGTGGATGAAGACATCCAAGATGAATCTGGTTTCAACTTCGATTTAGGTTTTAGAGGCAAATACCAAGACTGGTTAAATTTCGATATTAGTGCATTTTATTTAAGATATAATGGAAGAATTGGCTCAATCTTAAGAGTAGACGAAACCAATTATAGAAGCTACAGATATAGAACCAATGTGGGAGATTCTAGGCATATTGGGCTTGAAGCTTTTGCAGATACAGATATTCTAAAACTATTACAATCCGATTCTCAGTTTAAGCTAAAACTCTTTGGAAATGTATCTTTAATAAATGCAGAATATGTGGCTTCTAAAGAATCTGCTATAAAAGGAAATAAGGTAGAATTGGTGCCAAATATCAATTTAAAAACAGGACTTTCTTTTGGTTGGAAAAAGCTAAAAGCCTCATTATTGTATTCTTATGCAGATGAGCAGTATTCAGATGCCAGTAATGCAGCACAGACTCCTTCGGCTGTTGAGGGAATTATACCGGCCTATTATGTTATGGATTTTTCTGCGAGCTATTCTTATAAATGGTTTTTGCTAGAAGCTGGCTGTAATAACCTCACAAACAATATGTATTTTACGAGAAGAGCTTCAGGCTATCCCGGTCCAGGAATTATTCCATCTGATGGAAGAAGTTTTTATACGACTGTAGGAGTAAAGTTTTAAGCGCAAAAAATAGAGGGAGATAATTACTATCTCCCCTTATTTGGAATTACACTCATTTATATTTCATATACTAATCTCTATAGAAGGCTGAATCATCAAAATTTCTATGTTGATAGAACTCATCATTATATGGTGTTGGGGTTGTTTGAGGTCTATCTAATCTATTTTCGAAGAATGATTGAACAGCAGTTTCATAAGAACGAACTACATATATTGGCTCTCTCTTATATAATGGGAAATTGGCTAAGTTTGCGCTAGTAATGCCAGTAACAATTACATTGTGATCGTCTCTGTTAAGAATAGCTACTCCCAGAGGTATTAGAATCTGATAAGACTCTCCATCTTCAAAAAAATCGTGTTTGAGGTCTACATCTAGGTATCTAATCTTCATATGCTTAACATCAGCAATCAAATCTTTTACTTTGCCTAATTTTTCACCATCACCTCCAACAATATCCCAGCCTCTCACGTCTGGATATTCTTTAGCTACTTTAAATTTATCCATTTGAGATAGTGGATACAGATCGGATTTATGTACGTGATATTTTTTTACAGCAGTTTCCATTTTAAGTTTTTGGTTAAGTTAAATTTATCTTAATGTTCTTCAATCTACCTAATTGACCGTTATAGGATCGACTTGTTGTGTGTCAGTAGATGAGTTGTATTGGTTCTCATAGCTATTATCTGGTTCACTCAGTTGAGTTATAATCAAAGTAACAGCTACTACTAGAATCAGAATGAATGCAACTATCCATTGCCAAACCGATTTCTTTTTGCGTTCTATTTTTATTTCAGCCATTGTATTAAGGTTTAAGTCAAAATTTAATTAGATATTTTCAAGTACTATTCCAGTTAAAAAAATAATTATATTTCTTACTAAAAATGCTCTTGCCCTAATTCTAGGCTATTTTTTAGCATAAACCCTAATTAATTGGGGTTTCGAATCATATTTTTTTTGCGTACTTCCCTCTACATTGTTTGGGTAACTATTCCCCAGAATTGGGATGAAAGAATTTAAGTTATAATGGGGCTTTTTTATTTTGATAGTGAATATCAAAAATGAAAATCTCTGTTTTTGACAAAATTTATATGATTTTACATATTTGCTAATTATCTCAAATGGAATGATTGTTAAAAAAAAGTATTAATATTGCCATTTATCCCTCATTTCAAAATACTCAATATTGGTGTGCGCGTTGTTTGAGTCTCAATGTGAAACAATGTAAAAATTATTTTCACGTAATTTTTTATATAAAAAAGAAGCTAAATCTTTTAAAAATGCATTATCAACCTTTTGATTATTTGCATATAACATAATTATGTTAGATATGCAACAAATTTGATTTTAATCAATTGTCTGATAATCAATCATGTATAAATAATACTCGCTGTTAGAATTATTATATTTCTTTCTAGATGCTGTTTACGTACACAAGTTTGAAATTCGTTGGTTTTAAATGTAAATAATACTATTTCCATCTTAGTATTGTACAAAAATTATTTAATTATGACCAGCGACAATTTAGAAAAACAACTAATTAAGCACGATTGGAAAAGTATCTCAATTGTATATCATGAATCTTCTAACTATATAGAGATGAACTTTACTGGTCCATCTGAAAGTGTGGACTACAGAGCTGCTTGGGATAAAGCCCTTGAGATAGCTACTGAAAACAAAGTGATTCATTGGTTTTTCGATCAGAAAAAGATGAGTCTTTTTCCACAAGATCTTAAATGGGCTACTGAAGATTGGTACCCAAGATCAATAAAAGCTCTTGGGGCTGAAAGATACAATGCCATCGTATCTTCAGATAATTTCTTTAGTGATTATCAACTTAAAAAGAATCTTGATGGCTTATATCAAGATGTAGATAATCCGTCTGTAGCTTATTTCAAATCAAGGGAAGATGCTCTTGAGTGGCTAAAAAGCAATTTTTAGTATAAAAATATATATCAAAACTGAAACAAATCAATCAATTATAAACAAGATAAATTAATAAAAATGAGCATTGAAAACAAAACAGCAATTGTTACAGGTGGTGGTTCAGGTATTGGACTAGGTATTGCCCAAAGATTTGACCAAGAAGGTGCAAATGTTACTATTTGTGGTAGAACTGAATCTAAACTAAAAGACGCAGTTGCAACAATGTCCGAACGTGCATCTTACAAAGTAGTTGATGTATCTAATGAAGAGTCTGTAAAAGAATTTATACAGTCTTTTGAGAGCATCGATATACTATGCACTTGTGCTGGTGGCGGATGGTTTGGTCCGGTAGAATCAGTACCAATGTCAGATGTACGTAGATTACTCGATACACGCTTTTATGGACAATTCATGAGTGTACACTACGCTGTTCCAATTATGGGTGAAGGAAGCAACATTATTTTCTGCTCAGGTATTGCAGATAAAAAAGGCCTTCCGCTTTTCAGTGCTGGAAATGCAATAGATGGTGCTTTAAATGCAGTAGCAAAAGGTTTGGCAGTAGAACTTGCAGATAAAGGTATTAGAGTAAATGCTGTATCTCCAGGTTTAATCCAAACTAACATTTCTAATAATTTAACACAAGAACAAATGATGGAATTTGGTGCTTTAACTCTTGCTCAAATTCCTATGAAGCGTCCAGGTCAACCAAGCGAAGTGGCACAAGCTGCTTATTTCCTTGCAACTTCAACCTATGTAAACGGACAAATAGTTGAGGTTGATGGTGGTTGGACGGCATAAAAACGTAATTATTTTATAGTCTAAACAAATTAAATATGTCATCAAACACAATTGCAGAACCAATAACTTTTTTTGAGGATAAAGTAATATCTATCAAATATCATCCAGATTCTAATTGTATAGAAAATACCTGGAATGGTTTTGCGAACTCTGATACTTACAGAGCTAATATGAATAAAATTTTAGAAGCTTTCAAAAAACATAAGGCAGACTCTATAATGGGAGATGTTGTGAATATGAAAGTTGTAAGTGTTGCTGATCAAAAGTGGACAAACGAAGTTTGGCAACCAGAGATTCTTAAAGCAGGATTTAAAAGAAATGCTATTGTAGTTTCTGGTGATATTTTTAATAAAATTACTGTTGAAAAAATTGTAAACAGTACCGATAATAATGCAGGTGTTGAGTATAAATATTTCTCTCAAAGAGAAAAAGCATTTGCATGGTTAAGAGGTGAATAATAATTCAACAACCATAAATCTTAATATTTGGTGTTTATTGTATTTTACAGTAAACACCATTTTTTTTGCAGCTAAAGTATTGTATTAATCATTCTTTTGTAAGGTGTTAGTAATTCGTGATCTCCATCTAGCTCTGTAATAAGTGTATTAATTTCTTGTAGTTGGCAGATTTTATATTTTTGATGAGAGTTTAACTTTTCGGAAATCGTAAGGGAAATTACATTTTTAGATGATCGAATCATGGCCTTTTTTATTTGCACCACTTCCCAATCAAATTCTGTAAGACCATTGCTTATATCCATGTATCCGGTTCCCAGAAAGCATAAATCAGCTTTAATATCTGCAAGCATATTAATCGCATACCCCCCCATAGATACTTGTGAGTCTTTAGACAGTTTACCACCAATAAGTATTACTTCTACAGTAGGGTGAGACATTAGCTCTAAAGCAATTGGCAAACTCGGTGTAAAAAATGTAGCTCTTAATTTTAACGGCAATCTTTTAACAAGTTCTAGATTGGTAGTACCTCCACTTATTAAAATTACTTGATCGTTTTTAATAAGTTTTAAAGCTTTATCTGCAATTCCATGTTTGCATTCGGCAGCATAGATCTCATCGTTAGATACATTTTGCTTAAACTGAAATCCATTTGCAACAGCACCACCGTGTACTTTCTTTAATTTACCTTGAGTGTGTAATTCTACTACATCTCTTCTAACAGTATCTATAGAAACATTGAGTAATTGAGATAAATCAGAAAGCAAAACTCTATTATGTATGCTTACATTATGTAAAATAACCTGATGCCTGTTTTCTTTTTTCATACTTAATATTTGAGGCCGAAGGCTTGTATGTGTTTGTTTTAGTAATAAATAACTATGGCTAATTGAGTATAATATAAATAAAATCTCTCAAAGAATTAGAAATATAATGATCGTTGGTGATAACCTGCAATATTTTGCAATATATTCATCAATATTGCCACATATTATTGCAAATAAATTTTTTTGATTCTATTATTAACTCATAAACACAAAGTTTTGCTTTAAAAAGCTGCAAAAAGTAAAGCGTTTTGCGGGTTTTTATCGATTTAGCAGTCAGCCCTTAGCCATTAACAACCATATCTTTTGACAATAAAGTATTTTTTAATTTAAACCACGACTATGAAAATAGTAATCAATTACAAAAAACGCCTTATAATGCTAGGGTTGATGGGGCTTATTGTTTTCTTTAATGCGGAAGTGATGGCCCAGGCTAATTATGTAATTATGGGTAAAATCACAGATCAGGGAAGTGGAGATCCACTTATCGGTGCTACTCTTCAACTTGAGGGTACAGATGTAGGAACAATTTCTAATCTTGATGGTGAATTTACAATTTCTACTAATGTTGATCCGGGAGAATACAAATTAATTGTAAGGTCTATCGGATATGTTTCTCAAACTTTACCTGTCTCACTAGGAGCACAAACTAAAATTACAATTGATGTTCCTCTTAAGGCAGATATTCTAAGCCTCGATGAGGTTGTTGTTACAGGGTCTACAGTAGCAACCAGTAAAAAGCAATTAGGAAATGCGATTTCTACCGTACAATCAAAAGATTTAGAAAATACTGGTGCAGTAGCTATAGATCAGGCATTATCAGGTAAAATTTCTGGTGCACTTATTCAGCAAAACTCTGGTGATCCAGCTGGTGGTATAAGTGTAAGATTAAGAGGGCCAAGTACTATTACTGGTAGCTCTGATCCTTTGTACATTGTTGATGGAGTAATAGTAAGTAACAGTAGCAATGAACTAATCGACCTTGGGGGTACAACACAGAACAGACTTGTTGATATTAACCCGAACGATATTGAAAGAATAGAGGTAATTAAAGGTGCTGCAGCTGCGGCTATCTACGGTTCTAGAGCTAGTAATGGTGTGGTTCAAATCTTTACAAAAAGAGGCCAGTCTGGTAAACCAAAAATATCATTATCTACCAGCTTTAGAATGAACGAACTCAGAAAGAAGATAGATTATAACCAATCTCCAGTTGACTGGGTGAATGCTACAGATTATGCGGATTTAAGCACTGAGAGTGTAACTCGTTACGATTTACAAGAAGAAATTTTTGGAAAAGGTTATGGTTCTGAAAACTTCATTTCTATAAATGGAGGTACAGATAAAACAAAGTACTTTATTTCTGGATCATATTTGAATAATGGTGGTATTGTTAAAAATTCAAGTTTCGAAAGATATGGAGCTCGTTTAAACTTGAATCAATATGTAAACGACTGGTTGACTTTAAACTTAGGATTAAATTATACTAATAGTACTAGTCAAGATATTCCGAATGGTGGTTTGGTTGAATACTACGGAGCACTTACAGGTTTTATCTTTGCTGATAATACAATCGATCCTTCTCCTGATGAATATGGTGTTTATCCGGGCAACTCATTGTTTTCTAATCCTGCAGAAGTTGTTGCAAACTATCAATTTGGACAAAAAACAAATCGTGTTATTACAAACTTAGGTTTAACAGCTAATCCAATAGATAATATGACAATTACTTACCAGTTAGGTATTGATTATTATAATCAATCTGGTAAAGGATATTTGCCAATTGGTAATACCTCCAATGCATATGGAGGTGGTTATGCTACAAGAGGAGATGCAAATGTATTTCAATATAATAGTGATTTAAATCTTAGCTATGATTTTAATATTTCTCCAGATATTAGATCGACTAGTGTAATTGGTGGTACATGGCAAAATCAAACATTAGAAAGTATCTCTCTTACAGCTCAAGATCTTGTACCAGCTGCTCAAGTTTCTTCTGCTGGTACAATTATCGGTCAATCAGATTATAGAAGTGAAGTATCTTATTGGGGTGCTTTTGCTCAGCAAACATTTGGGTTTAAAGAGAAATTCTTCTTAACAGGTGCTTTAAGACTTGATGGAGCTTCAGTTTTCGGTACTGATGAAAGAAACCAAGTATATGCTAAAGCAAGTGCTTCTTACCTTATTTCATCAGAGGACTTCTGGCAAAGTACTTTTGGAGCAACCATACCAACATTTAAATTGAGAGCTTCTTGGGGACAAGCTGGGAACTTAACTGCATTAGGTGCATTCGACAGATTTTCTAATTATAATGCTGTGTCAATTAATAGTACAAGTGGTGTTGTTCCTGCTACAGTTCTGGGTAACAGTGATCTTAGGCCAGAGAGACAAGAAGAGTTTGAAATTGGTATAGATGTAGGCTTACTAAACGACAGATTAGGTTTCGAGCTAACATACTACAACCAAGATGTTGAAGACCTTTTACTTGAAAGAGAATTAGCTTCTTCTTCTGGATATACTACCAGATACGAAAACGTAGGTGCTTTAACGAACAAAGGTATTGAGCTTTTAGTAAGAGCATCAGTAATTAAAACAAAAGATTTTAATTGGGATTTAACGGCAACTTATTCTTCAAATGATAATACAGTTAATAAAGTAGTAGGAGAATCAATCACTTTACCGAATAGTTTCTCAGCAAGTTATGTAATTCCAGGACAATCAATAGGTGTTTTTAAAGGAGGTTTTTATGAGCGTGATGAAGATGGAAATATAGTATATGGTACTGATGGACTACCTTCTGCAGGTACAGCGGAAGATGGCACCTCTTCAAAGATTCTAGGTGATCCAAATCCTGATTGGTTCGGTTCATTAATCAATGAGTTTAGCTACAAGAAACTTGGATTAAGAGTGCAATTTGATGCAGTTCAAGGATACGATGTATTCGATTGGAATAAAAGGGTAATTAACCGTTTTGGTGGTGGTACTTCTTCAGAAGCTGAATTGAACGGCGACTTACCAAAAGGATTTAGTAGAGCTACTTACAGTATTTATGAGGAGTTTATTACTGATGGTTCTTTTGTGAAATTGAGAGAAATTGCTTTGAGTTACTACATCAATCCAAAGTCAGACATTATCGAAACTGTAAAGTTCACATTAGTGGGTCGTAACTTATTATCGTTTGACAACTACACTTCGTGGGATCCAGAAATTAACACTACTGGGCAGAGCAATGGTGTAAGAGGTTTTGATTTTGCTGGTGTGCCTATTCCAAGAACATATCAATTTGGTGTAAATGTCACTTTCTAAACCTAAAAAGAATATTCAAATGAAGAAAATAATAAATATATATACATCTTTTTTGGTGCTTTCTATGGTGATATTTTCATCATGTGAAACAGATTTTGCAAATCCGAATGCACCAACAGACGAACAAATTTTAACTAGTAGTGAGGGGCTAATCGCTTTGAGTGTAGGTATAAAACAACTCTATTCAACAACTGGGCTTTTATACATTACTGAAACTCCTGGAATGACTACTCGTGAATTGGTAAGGACTACAACTTACATCAATTTATTAGAATTAGAAGATGGAGGTAGTGTATTGCCAAATGATAATTCAAATGTAAGTGGTATTTGGGCTACAATGTTAAGGATTGTAGAAATGTGCAATCAACTTGAATATGGAGCTGAAAATGTTACTTTAGAAGAAGAAACAAAAAATACCATGTTGGCTTATGCATATTTCTTTAAAGCAATAAGTATAGGAACATTAGCTCAAAACTTCGAGCAAGTTGTGGTTGAAACAAGCCAAAGTAACGATGCTGCTTTTGTAAGTAGAACTGAAGGTTTCGAGACAGCTATTGCTCTATTAGAGCAAGCTTCTTCACTACTTGGAGGTTCTGTTGATGCAGGTTTTGATAGTGATGTTTTATTAGGAAATGTAGATTTAATTAACTGCATTAATGCTTTTCTTGCTAGATACAATTTATTTGTTGGTGAATATGATGCAGCAATAACAGCTGCAAATACAGTTGATTTATCTTCTGCTTCTTATTTCGCTTATGATTCTCAAAACCAAAACCCTTTGTGGTCTAGAATTGTAAATTTAGGATACTGTATGCCTGCTGATGATTTTGGATTGCCTGAATCTTTTGAGATTGATACAACAGATGCAAGAATAGATTTCTTCTTAAGTTCATTAGATACTGCAAACGAAAATGGCTTTGAATACGAAGAATTAACCGGATTTTATCAATCAGCTACAGATTTGATACCTGTTTATCAGCCCGGAGAAATGTTGTTAATTATTGCTGAAGCGAACATCAGAAAAGGATCTCCTGATTTAAATGCTTCAGTTGAGGCTTTAAATTCTCTTTTAACTAAAACTGATGATCCTACTGGTGTTAATGCTAGTTTAGGTGAGTATGATGGAACAGTTTCTGAAGAGGCATTGCTTTTAGAAATCTACAAAAATAGATGTATAGAGCTCTATCTTAATGGAATGAGTTTAGAGGATAGTAGACGATTCGATAGACCTGAACCAAGTACTGACTCACAAGTTTTTACTGATGAAAGAAATAGAAACTTTTATCCGTATCCAGCAAGAGAGAGAAATAATAACAATAATACTCCTGCTGATCCAGCTATCTAAAAAACTTTGTTTTACATTTCAATTGTAAAACAATTAAGTTCTTAATTATCAGACTGGTGCCTTGATGCTAACAGTTTAACTAATTGTATGTATTCGAGGCACTTTTTTTATTCAACTAATCACGCATACAAAATGGCAACAGACAATGAAGTTTTAAATTCGTGGCAACTCAATGCACAGGAGTGGATTAAAGTGCTAGATATGGAAGGTATTGAATCTCGCAAAGTAACTAATAAAGCCATTGCGGATACAGTGTTAGCCGCAAAAGGGCAGAAGTTTCTTGATTTAGGTTGTGGCGAAGGTTGGCTTACAAGAGCAATATCTCAAAATGGGCAAAAAACAGCAGTTGGTGTAGATGGTACAGAAGAGTTGGTTAAACATGCTAAATCTAAAAGTGAGAACTCTTTTTACCATCTCACTTTTGAAGAGATTATAGCTGGGAAAGAAATACCAGAGGCTCCATATAATGGAATCGTGTTAAATTTTTGCCTTTACAAACATGAAGAAACAAGAGCATTATTGAATCAGGTTAAGAAAAGTCTGTCAACCGATGGGCAGATATTTATCCAAACATTGCATCCATTTAGTTTTGCAACTGTTACAGGTTTTTATAAAAATCAATGGGTAGAAGATTCTTGGAAGGGTTTAAAAGGCAATTTTGTTTCTCCTCATTCATGGTATTCGAGAACACTTTCTAGTTGGGTTTCTATGTTCAAAAGCTGTGATTTAAACCTGATAGATATGATCGAACCGAGCTTTCCAGAAGCTAAAATGCCATCTTCAATAATTTTTGTTTTAGAGAATTAAAAAAAAGAAACAGGAAAGTAAAAAATTTACTGACCTGTAAAAACTTACTATTGTAAATTAAATCAATCAATTATCATCAATCTTTTTACATCAGAACTTGAATCACTCGTGATTAACTTATAGATGTAAATGCCTTTTTTCAAATTGTTTAATTGAGGATTAACAGTAATTTCTCCTCTGTTTTTAATCTCTATTTCTTTTACCAGTTCACCCGTATTATCGAGAATTAGCATTTTTGCTGTTTTTATATCTTCTTTAATAAATGCTCTAATTGAAGTTGAACCAGTTGAAGGGTTTGGCTCATTTTGATAGAGCTTATTACTTATCTTTTTGTAAGAACTTCCTTCAATTACTTCAAATGAAATGGCGTAAGAAGCAACTAAATCTCCTTTAGCTTGTGGTTTTGTATAAGCCATAGCAGATAATGTGTGACTGCCTACAGCTATTTCTTTACCGAAATAATCTGCATTTGTATCTCCAAAAAGTGCATAGGGCATTACATTTTCAATTTTAGAAGTACCATCAAATTCTAACTTTACACTTCCAACTTTTTCAGGATAAATCCTCGTCTTGATATTTAGTTGATTTCCGGTGTTTGATAGATCGATAACAGTTCCATCGGTCAAAGACATTAAAACTGTATCTGCCTGCGAGTCAATCAATTCAAAGGCAGTGATAATCGTGTCGTTTTCTACATAAAATGTCAGGTATTTTCTTAAACCTGAAATCCCTTTTGCTGTTGATTCGTCATAAGGAGTTGCTTTTAAGGTATATGCTCCTTCAGGTAATTTTTCTCCTTTATAATTGCCGTTTACATCTCCAAACAGTGCATAAGGAGCGTAGCTTTCAATTCGCTTAAAATCGATAGGACCAGCCAATTCTAATTTTATACTACCAATCGTATCATCAGTTTTAGCTATTATGCTTAATTTATCGCTTTCTAAAGTAGTAAGGTTAATTGTTGTATAATCAGTCAGCGTCATGAGTTCTTCATCGGCTTTTGCATCGATCAAATAAAACTCATCAACAGATGGTAGGTTTTCAATATCAGGCAATTGATGTTTAGAAAAGAAATTCCATATTTCAGAGCTGGCATTTATATCTTGATTTACATTACCTAAAAAAGCTAAAGCAGGTGGAGAAGGGGGGCCACCAGGCCAAGTATGTCCACCATTTTCAATAGTATAAAACAAGTATTCGGCAGATGAATCACAAAGTTTATATTGTTCTATAATTACACTAGAACTATCGTAAAGAACAGTATCAGGAACTTCTATAATCGTAGCTTCTGCTGAGCATTCATTTTTAGCCAACCAATAATCTACTTTTACTCTAGCTGATGGAAAAACCAAAGGAAAAACAGCACTTTGGCCACCATAATAAGGAGCGACAATATCTGCAGTGCCATGCATGTATAAAATTGGCATTGGTCTTATAGGGTTGCAAGGTTCATAAGTACCAGCAGCAGCAACAGAAGCGATAGCAGCTACTTTTTCACCCAAAGTACATGCAAGTGTAAGGCTCATACCTCCACCGTTTGAGTATCCAGTAAAATATACTTTTGAAGAATCAACATTATATTCATTAGAGATAGAATCAATTGATTCACTTAAAAATTTAACATCGTCTTGTATCCAAGGCAGACCAGATTCATTCCAACCGGTAACGCCTGTACCATTGTTAATTCCTTCAGGATAAGCAACTAAAAAGTGTGCTGTGTCTGCAACGTTGTTCATGCCAGAAACAGCCATGTGCTGATAAGCGCTACTTGATGCACCATGTAGGTTAAATACTAAAGGCCATGCTTCGGAACCATCATAAGAAGATGGTACATAAAATAAAAATGATCTTACCGAATCATCAATTTCGACTGTTTTTTCTAGTAGAATTCCTGTTTCAATTTCTTGTGCAAGGCAGATGTTTTTTGAAAAGGATAGCCATAACATTATAAATACAAAGTAACTATACTTCATTATTTTGATGGTGGTTGAAGTTTAAAAAAATTTGATAGTTAGTATGAGTTCTTTTTGCAATTAATTGTATGGTCTTCTTTTAATGTTTGATAGATAATAGAAGTAGTTAAATTGAACGGTATGAGTTTTTTTATTCTTAGTTTGTATGCAAATTGAATTATATTACTAATCTAAAATTGGCATTCAATTATTACTAAATTGTTTAGCTTCCTTTTTGTTTATGCGCACATTTTTGCATTTACGCGCAAATAAATTTACAATTTTATCCAGCTTTCAAACTCTCTTCTTTTGTTCTGCGGAATTAGAATTTTCTTGTCATCATTCATGTAAACCATCCAGCTCCTTTTGTCTTTTATAAATTGTGTTTTTTGCTGGTTAATATAATTCCGGTTAATAATCTGGATGGGATCTTTAGCTCTGGCTGCATAAAAAAGATAATCATCGTTTAATGTCTGCATTACTTTGCTTACATTTTCTTCGTCTAGTAGATTCTTCTTTATAATTCTGTTCTCATCATTCCAATAGATTTCAAATACATTTCTCATGTTTTTATGTCCTTGAATCAACATAATTTTATCTACTAAAATGGGCTTGTCTGTGCCAGTTTTATGTTTAGGTAAATATCTATGCTCAGCTATTTTATTTATAGTGGTAGTATTTAATACCTGATTTTCTTCTGGTAAATCTAGCGTGCTTTTTTCAGTGCTTTCTTGATTTACTGTAGGAATTGAAATTGCAAATTCGCTTAAACTTATATCTCTTCTTCTTTTAAAAATGGCGATAAAAACAATGAGCACATCAATTAAAACTCCAATTAAAAAGATAGGTTGCAAGCTTGTAATTTTACCAGGTACCAAAGAGACTATATCGTTTTCAAAAGATACTTTAACTACCTCTTTTAATATGATGTGAGAGATAATTGCACCTGTGGCTATATTGATAGAGCTTATCATGATGAATGCAATTAAATCACCTTTTACTCTCGTAAATAATATGAAAATGGTTGCAAAACCGATTGTTACTGCCAAATGAGGAAAGTATCGTAACATGCCAAATAACATATTATTTATACCACCAGATAGTACAAATCCGATAAAGAAGACAAACAGATATAAGCATAAAAATACGGAAACTAACTTTAGAAAAACTCTTACCCACTTTTTGGTTTTGTCACTTTCAGAAACATCATCTATAAAATGTAATACAAATCCGCTATAAAATAATATGGGTAATGATTGTAATACTAAATTGATGCAAGCAACATATTGTGTATTAATCTGACTATCTAAAAGATGAAAATATTTTTCAATAATCAAGTTTCTAATTATCAGACAAATAATATTAAAACAATAAGCACCATAAAATAGATAAGCGAGGTTCCTATCATTCCTCTTTTGGTTTTTATCAATAATAAAATAGGCGATATTTAAAACCGCAGAAAAACCGAGAATGCCAATTGAAATAAATGAAATTATGAATGCAATTCTTTCATAAACTAACATAAATCTAAGATTTATGAATGGGTAATAGATTGTTAACTATGCTTTGTTACCAAATATACAGTTAGCCACTTCTCAAAAAATTGTATAGATCGGACATTTTCAGAATTAATTTTTTACCAGCTTAAAAATCCACCAGTTTGCGAATTATCATCTTGGTGATATATATAGTTTATGGCTCTGGTTTTAAGATATTCTCTTGGCGTTTGTAATGACATTAATTTAAACTCATGATTAAAGTGAGATTGATCATAGTACCCAAATTTATGTGCGACTTTCGTTAATGATATTTTATCTGCCTTCTCAAAGTAGCTTAATACACTATTAAACCGATGTATTCTAATAAATTCGGAAGGTGAAAATCCCACTTCCTTATTTACTAATCTATTAAAATGTCTTACACTTATTCCCAGTTTATCGGCAAGCCCTTGAATAGAGTTGCCATAGCCTTCGGTAAGAAATATATGATTTAAGTAGTCGTACAAACTTTTATTTAAAGTTGTAAATCTTAATAGTCTTAGAAGGTAGCTTTCAATCTGATTAATCCAATCTTGATAATTTTTAGAAGAGCCAAATTGTTCATAAAGATATATATGTTCTTTATCTAATATGTAACTACTATCTAAAGGCAAATTTTGAAAACTTTTCATCGAAATATTAAAGGTTTTAGCAATTGCACCTTTACGAAATATTACTCTAATACCTCTATTGTTAATTGTATTATAGTTGTAAGAAGGTAATGTTAATGTGGGCATAATCGCCGTAACAGGCAAGGATTCATAATTAACTACATCGTTTTTTATAACAATAGGCTTATCTGTATAAATAGGGAAAACAATACCATTTTCGAAACTTGGTAATGCCAGAATTTTATCACTAAAGTTGGTTGTTTTATTAAAGTCCCAGTATTCATACCACTGTATCACAGACCTTAATTGTGGAGAGGGCATAATAATATGAGGATGCATTTCAGTTATGATTGAAAGTTTAAAAATTGCGTGTTATTTTGATAGTAATGTTCTAGAGAAACATAATGTACCTAATTATGTTTAGTGTGCAACTATTGAAACCGTAAGATTAATGGATATTTACCCTATAAGGTAAATGGAGCAGATGAGTTGGTAATTATGATGTTATTAATATTTTTATTGGTATAGCAAATTATAATTTAGCTTAAGAAATAATATTCTTATTAGCTAAACAAGATTTTAAGAGTTAATGTAATTTGACTAAGAAGGACTGTTTAAGTATTTATAAATTTTATACTAGTATAATAAAAATTTTGCCTTTTTAAATGAGTAATGTAAACATTTTTTTAACTACGCTTGTTTAAAATAATCCTTATTACCCATTCTAATTTTATCAAATTATCTGTTTTCAGATAATTCCTGCTCAAAGTAAATATGTAATACATCATCATACAATTTAGTCAATTCACATAGTGTTGACAGTTTTTTAATAGACAAGCTAAAAGATATTATCAAATTAGTTGATAATACAACTATCTTTGCAGCTAGTTATAAATGTAGTTATGAGTTTCAATAAAAAAGACAGCAACTTTTTATTAATTTTTATTTTAGGTTTACTTACAGCTATTGGTCCGTTAGCTACCGATATGTATTTACCTGCTTTTGAAGAAATTGCTGCAAAATTCAATACAGATATAAGCAAGGTATCTTTATCGTTATCGAGCTTTTTTATAGGTCTTTCAATTGGACAATTAATTTACGGACCATTACTAGAAAGATATGGTAGAAAAAAACCAATGTATGTGGGAGTTGCAATATATATTGTTGCCTCAATTGGTTGTGCTGTATCTACTAATGTAAATGAGTTAATTGTATACAGGTTTTTCCAAGCAATTGGAGCATGTGGAGGTTTGGTAGCAGCTAGAGCAGTAGTTAAAGATTTATTCGATACAAAAGAAGTGGCTCGTGTGTTTTCAATGTTGATGATGGTAGTAGCTGTTTCTCCAATTTTAGCACCTACATTAGGAGGCTTTATTTCTACCACTTTTCATTGGAAATATATATTCATAATGATGGTATTCTTGGCTATAGTCATCCTTTTTGGTGCTTATTATCTAATGCCAGAAAGCAAGAAACCAGACCCTGATTATTCTTTAAAATTAGGTTCAATAATTAAAAATTATATAGCGGTACTAAAGAATCCTCAGTTTATCATTTTCGCTATGACAGGAGCAATTGCATATGCTGGTGTCTATGCTTATTTGAGTGGTTCACCACACTTGTATTTAGAAGTTTTTAATGTAACTCAAGGTCAATACAGTTTGATATTTGGAATTATTGCTGCTGGCTTAATCGGTTCCAATCAGGTAAATAGATTTTTGCTAAAAAAACACTCAAGTGAAAACACCATATACAAGGCTTCAATTGTACAATGTATTGTAGCAGTAGTTTTAGTTACGTTTTACTTTTTGGAGTTTAAAGGTTTATATATCACTACTTTTTTGATATTCAGTTATATGTCTTGTTTGGGTTTTATTTTCCCAAATGCTTCAGCATTGTCTTTAAATAATTTGGGAAACACTGCAGGAAATGCTTCAGCTATGTTGGGCTCTTTGCAAATGGTAATGGGAGCAATCGCCTCTGCTTTGGTGAGTGTTTTTCAAACAGAAGACTCTCTCCCAATGATTATGATTATGTCTATTTGTGCAGGTGTGGCTTTGTTAGTTTTGAACCTCGGAAACAAAAAATTAGCTCAACAGAAGCAAGTAGAATTTTATTAAGAAACAACGATAAATACTTATCACTATACCAGTTAAGCCGGAGTAATTCCGGCTTTTCTTTTTATATATAGTTGAATAATCAACGATTTCATATCTTTTTACAATAAATCCATTGATAATTACAGAATCAATCTGTAATTCAGCTAGTTATTTTAACCGAAGTGAATATGAAAATCAATATGTAATTCATGTTGATGAGGTTGCAACTGCATTTAACGCTCGTCGATGGTAGTGTGGAAAAAATAGAAAGAGCTTTGAGCGACAATAAATTAACAAGAGGACTTCTAATACTCATGGCAATTACCACAGGAACTGTAGTTGCCAATAATTACTACAACCAGCCATTGTTAGGAGAAATGGCTAGAGAGTTTGGTATCTCAGAGTCTGAAATTAGCAGTGTGCCAATGCTTACACAAATTGGATATGCTGCTGGACTATTTTTGATAGTACCACTCGGAGATATGCTAAAAAGAAAGAAGATGATTTTAATTGACTTCTTCTTTATAATAACAGCTTTACTTTCAGCGGGTCTAGCACCATCTCCATTGGCATTAAAAATTTCTAGTTTGCTTATTGGCTTAACTTCAGTAATTCCACAGGTAATGGTACCTATGGCAGCTCAATTATCTAGCAATGAAAATCGGGGCAAAGCTATAGGAACTGTAATGACGGGGATGTTTATCGGAATTTTAGCTTCGAGAACGCTCAGTGGTTACATAGCCGAATTTTTAAATTGGCGTGCCGTCTATTTCTGTGGGGCAGGTTTCATGGTAATTTTGTGGGTTTTTCTTAAATGGAAATTACCAGAAATTAAACCAGATTTTAAAGGTACTTACAGTCAGTTACTCAAATCTATTGTAGAGCAATTTAAAACCAAACCTGCACTTCGTTTAGCTGCCATTCGCGGGGGATTAGTATTCGCTTGTTTCAGTGCTTTTTGGACAACATTGGTATTTCTTCTAGAAACGCCCACATTTAATATGGGAAGTGAAGAAGCAGGTTCGTTTGGCTTTGTTGGTATTGCAGGTGCAGTAATGGCCTCTGTAGTCGGAAAGATGAGTGATAGGTTAAACCGAAATACAATGATTACTATAGCCATTTTAATCGTCATGGTTTCATGGATTGTTTTAGGCTTGAGTGCATCAAGTATTATTGGTTTGGTTATCGGTGCTTTGTTTCTCGATTTGGGCATTCAGTCGGTGCACATTACCAATCAAACTATCATTTTTTCAGACAATCCGCCAGAGCGTAATCGTATTAACACGGTTTATATGGTCTTGTACTTTACTGGTGGTGCACTTGGAACTTATATCGCGGGAATTATTTGGGAACATTTTCAATGGATGGGGGTAGCCTCAGTGGGTTTCACTTTTGGATTACTAACACTCATCGTGCATTTAATATTTAAAAGATAGAATCATGAACAAACAAACAATTAACACAGCTTTATTAGCATACGGATTTTCAGGCAAGCATTTCTTTGCTCCTTTTTTAGAGGTGCATAAAGGTTTCGAGTTGAAAGGAGCATGGGAGAGATCGAAAAAGAAAATTCAGAAAGATTACGAAGGAAAAATAAGTTACCCATCTTTAGAAGCACTATTAGCAGATGAAGATATAGATTTAGTAGTAGTAAATACACCTATAGATACACATTATGATTTTGCCAAAAAGGTACTAGAAGCAGGCAAAAATGTAATAGTAGAGAAAGCATTTACAAACACTGCCGAAGAAGCTAAAACTCTACATGAGCTAGCAAAAAGTAAGGGTTTAAACCTCTTTGTTTTTCAGAATAGAAGATACGACAGTGATTTTAGAACAACTAAAAAAATTATTGAAACTGGTAAACTTGGTAAAATAGTAGAAGCGAATATTTCTTACGATTTCTTTGTGCCAGAAGTACGCGGAGATGTACATACAGAGCATCCCAAAAGTGGTGGAGAATTTAATAATCGTGGTTCGCATATTACCGATCAGGCAGTAAGTCTGTTTGGAATTCCAGCTGCTGTACAGGCTGATTTTGCCGCTTTCAGGCCTAATTCTCTAGTAGAAGATTATTTCCAAGTAACACTTATTTATCCAGATAAAAGGGTAAAACTAAGAGCTACAGATATTTCTCTAGAACATCAGCCTGGCTATGTGATTCACGGATTAAACGGCTCTTACATACAAAACAGAACTGATATACAAGAAGACAAATTGGTAGCCGGTGTTAAACCACACGAAGGAGATTGGGTAAATCATGAAACTTATTCAGAAGGGACTTTGGCATTTCTTCAAAACGGAAACAAAGTGATAGATAGCATCAAAACTGAAATAGGTAATTACTACGATTATTTTGAAGATGTATATCAGACTTTGGCAAATGAAGCTCCGGCTCAGGTGTCAGGTTATGATGGCTATAGAAATATGGTAGTGATGGATGCAGTGAGAGAAAGTGTAGAAAGTGGTAAAGTAATCAAAATAGACTATCATGACATTACTGCATAAATCTAGTTTGATATTACTGGCTTTATTTTCTGCCTCGAGTTCGCAGGCTCAGGAATTAACTAACATAAGTTATGATGATACTTTGTTGGCTAAAATCAGAAGTGCCGCTCAAACGATTCCGGGTAAAAAAGCTACTGAACTGCATTACATTAAGTTTGCAGAAAGCCCTCGAACTTATAGTGCAACAGTAGAAGGCGGAGATGAAACACCTTACATTCAAGCTAGAACTGCTTACCAAGTAATGTTTGAAGATGGTTGGATTATGGTAGACGCAGGCATGGATAAAAAGGTGCATCAATTCTTTGGTAAAGGGAAACAGCAGCCATACTTCTCAGATAAAAATGAAGAATTGCAAGCAGCCTTAGTTAGTGCGAAAAAGATACTTATTACGCATGAGCATGGCGACCATATAGCAGGTGTTTTGAGAACAGATTCTTATAAAGAAATAGCTCCTAAGACTATTTTAACTAAGCAACAGATAAATACACTGATTAACAACCCACAAATGCCGGAGCTTAAAATGGAAACTGCACAATTGAAAGATTTCACTGTAGTGGATTTTGAAGATGTGCTTCCAGTAGCTCCGGGAATTGTACTCATTAAAGCACCGGGCCATACACCGGGTGAAATTATGGTTTACATCCAGTTTGAAACGGGTAAAGAGTACTTGATTACCGGTGATGTAAGCTGGAGTTATGTGGGAATTAAAGAGAAAAAGCAAAAACCAGAAAGCCAACGAAAAAGGATAGGTGAAGACGCCGAGAAAATTCAATTTGAGTTGAATTGGCTTAATGGTCTTCCAGAAAAAAATATCCAACTCATTGTAAATCACGATGATATAATTCAACCAGAGTTGGTGGAACTAGGAATTTTAAAAGAAGGATTTAAAACGAATTTATAACTAATAGAACATATAAAATGGAAAAAGTAAAAATAGGAAATACCGATTTAGAAATAGCTCCAATAAACTTAGGTGGTAACGTATTTGGATGGACATTAGACGAGAAAAAATCATTCGAAATACTTGACGCTTTTGTGGAGAAAGGGTTCAATTTTATAGATACTGCCGACATGTATGCTTACTGGGTAGATGGAAAAGAAGGTGGACAATCTGAAACGATTTTAGGTAAGTGGATGAAAGCCAGAGGTAATCGCGATAAAGTGATTATGGCAACAAAAGTAGGTGGAGAAACAGGAACACATCCAGTAGATACTAGTAAAAAACATATTCTAGAAGCTGTAGACAAATCATTAAAAAGGTTACAAACCGACCATATTGATTTATACTATACGCACTTCGATGATGAAAAAACACCTGTTGAAGAAACCTTAGAAGCTTATGATGAAATCATAAAAGCAGGTAAGGTTAGATATATTGCAGCATCTAATCTTTCTCCTGAAAGGTTAACTGCCTCTATGGAAGCTTCGGAGAAAAATGGTTTGCCTAAATATCAGGCTTTACAACCTCACTACAACTTATTGGAGAGAGCTAAATATGAGCCGCAATATGCTCCTTTAGCAGAAAAATATGGATTAACTGTATTTCCATATTGGTCTTTGGCGGCTGGTTTCTTAACTGGTAAATACCGTTCTGAAGATGATTTGAATAAAAGTGTACGTGGAGGAAGTGTAAAACAATATTTGAACGAGAAAGGACTAGGAGTCTTAGCAGCTTTAGATAAAGTTTCTGAGAAACACGATACTACATTGGCTACAGTGTCTCTTGCTTGGTTGTTAGCCCAGCCAAACATCGGAGCGCCAATTGCCAGTGCAACCAGCGAAAATCAATTACAAACACTGTTTAATGCTCCTGAGCTAAATCTTGATACCGACGATTTAAAATTGTTGGATGAAGCTAGCAAATGAGCAAATCTGTAATTGATTAACTAACCTAAATATGCCAGAACTTAGTTTCAGGCATTTATTTTCTTTCTAATTATTCCAGTAATGATTCGATTTTGTCTGGTATTTATCCCAAAATCAAGGAGAAGAGCTCAAATTAAATGGAAGTAACTAAGAATTAGAAGGAGCTAAAAAATTAACAAAATGAGTAAATACACAGCTTTAGTAGTAGGAGGGAATGGCATTATTGGCAGAAACCTCACGCAGTATTTAGTAGGTTTAGATAATTGGAATGTGATTGTAACATCGCGTTCTAATTTAAATTATCCAACGGAAGCTACCTACCTTTCAATGGATTTGAGTAAAGTAGGTGCCGCAGAAGAACATAAAAAACAATTGAGTGAAGTAACTCATATTTTCTACGCGGCTTACACAGAAAGGAAGAATCCATATGAGCAATCGGAAGCAAACCTAAGCTTGATGAAAAATCTAGTTAACGGTGTAGAAAAGGTAGCTATTAATTTACAGCGAGTAATATTTATTCAAGGTGGTAAGGCTTATGGTGCGCATTTAGGTTTTTATAAAACACCAGCAGTAGAAACAGATTTAAGAAGTATTACACCTAACTTTTATTACGATCAAGAAGATTTTCTTAGAGAAGCTTCTGAAAATAAGAAGTGGAGTTGGACATCTATAAGACCAGATATTGTAATTGGTTTTACCATTAAAAACCCGATGAATCTGGCTAATTTGATTGCAGTTTATGCAACAATTTGTAAGGAAGAGAAAATTCCGATGCGTTTTCCGGGTTCGCAAAAGGCTTACAATGTGTTGGTAAATGTTACTGGTGTTGATGTGCTTTCTAAGGCAATGCAATGGGCTGCAGAAAATCCTCAAACTGAGAATGAGATTTTTAATATTACCAATGGCGATGTATTTAGATGGAGCCAAGTGTGGCCTAAAATAGGAGAATACTTTGGAGTAGAAGTAGCTGAACCACAAACATTTGCTTTAGAAGAATACATGCCTGGTAAAAAGGATTTATGGAAATCGATCATTCAAAAATATAACTTAACAGAATACCAATTAGACGATTTGGTTCAGTGGGGATTCGGTGATTTCATTTTCAATGTAGAAACAGATGCTTTTCAGGATGTTAACAAAGCGAGAAGATTTGGTTTCCACGAAATGAATGGTGATAGTCTTGGTGTATTCGAAAAAACATTTCAACAACTAACCGAAGAGGGTGTTATACCTTAAATCAAATTTTTTATATCTATTCTAGAAGAAATTTTTTAACTAAATCAATGGGTGCTTCAGCGGCATTTGCGGTAGGTATTTCTGAATCAAATGCTACTGAAAAATCAAAAAAATCTACAATTACTAAAAAACAAAACACTAACATGAAATTAGCAGCTATATCTTGGACTTTTGGTCTAGACAATTTGGATGAACTATTCGAAAAAGTTAGTTCAATTGGTTACAATGGATTACAATTTTGTGGTGATTTTAAGAAGTATTCTGCTAGCAAAGTGCTTGCAGCAGCTAAAAAATATGATGTAGAAGTTACCAGTTATGATCCAATTAACTGTAAGCCAGAGAGCGATAAAGAAGCTACTTTAGAAAACTCTGTTGCTTTTTATAAAAAAGTGATTGACTACGCCGCAGAGCTTGGAGTTCCAATGGCTACACTACAAGGGCTTTCTTTTTGGACAATAAATGAGAAAGACTACGAAAAAGCGATGCTTCAAATAATTGAAGCTGTTAGGCAATTGAATGATTACGGAAAGCAAAAAAATATCTTGCTCACTTACGAAGCATGCTGCCATTATGAAACTACATGGGTACAAACTGCTGATGAATTAATAAGAATTAAAGAAGAAGCCAATGCAGACAATGTTAAATTGGTGTTAGACAGTTTCCACATGAATATAGGTGAAAAAGATATGCTAGAGCCAATTCGCAAAATTGGTGGAGATGCTCTTTACAGTTACCATGTGTCTGATTCTGGCAGAGGTGGAATTGGAACTGGGCACATCGATTATATTGCTCAGTATAATGTTTTAAATGAAATTGGTTTTGATGATCTCTTGTGTTTCGAAATTGTGATTCCAGAATGCAGACCATATAAATTGCCAATGAACGAAGCACAAATGGCAGAGTTTACAAAACAATCTAAAAACTCTCTTAATTTTTGGAAAGCCTTAATGGGTCAAAGTTGATAGATTATCAATCATTTTCATTATTAAGAGAAAAACTGAAACTAAGAAATGAAGAAGAGTCTCATATTCAGCATCCTATTAAATTCACTTTGCTTTAGCATATTTGCTCAGCAAAGTGAAAGCGAAAAATATCAGAGTCAAGATTTAATTCCAGTTGCCACTTTTGATAAAAGTATGGCAATTGGTTTAAGTGTTACTTCGGATAATAGAGTTTTTGTTGCCTTTCCTAATTATAATGGCGAAGGAAAATACACTTTAACCGAAGAAAAGAATGGAGAGTTAATGCCCTATCCGAATGAAGCTTGGAATACCAAAGGTGAGTATAGCGAGCATTTGTTAAGAGTTCAAGATTTATATGTTGACTCTGAAGATTTTTTATGGGTGTTAGATTCGAAACCGGCCTCTAAAGGTTCAATTTTTGGCGATGCTGGAAAATCTCAAGAGGGGCAATTCAAACTTGTAAAAATCAATACAAAAACTGATGAAGTTGCAAAAGTCTATTTGTTTGAAGACTTGGATAAAACGGCATCTGGCTTAAATGATATTAGAATAGATACTGAAAAGGAGCTAGCTTATTTGTCTGATCCGGGGCAGGCTGCGATTGTTGTGCTTGACTTAAAAACTGGAAAATCGCGAAGTGTTTTGGCTAAAACAAAATTTACTTTGGCAGATAAAAATCTAGTATTGAATTACAGTGGAACAGAAATGAAAAGCAAAGATGGTAAAGCATTTTCATCCAATGTAAATGGAATTGCGCTTACTAAAGATTTTAAATATCTGTACTTTAAGCCAATAAACAAACTCAACCTTTTTAGGGTTGAAACCAAGTATTTAGCTGATGCTGATTTATCTGAAAAAGAGTTGGCAAAAAAAGTAGAAGATGTAGGTGAAGTAGGGATTACACATGGTTTAGCTGCTGATGATAAAGGTAATATTTATTTAACTACATCCATCAATTATACCATTAGTTATGTAACTCCTGAAGGTGAATTACATACCTTAGTTCAAGATGCTAGATTATTATGGCCAGACTCTTTAGGAACAGGTTCAGATGGTTATTTATACTTTACTTGTGCGCAGTTACAACGCCTTCCGCAATGGAATAATGGGGTTGATAAAACTGAATATCCGTACACAATGTATAAAGTTAAATTACCATAAACTTTTCCAGATTTTGCTGGGTTGATATCTAGTAAATCAATATATAATAAACAAATGGAATTAGGTATAGGAATGTTTGGTGACCTTACTTTTGATAAAAGTAAAAAACAATTTCAGTCACCAAAACAGCGATTGAATGAAATGATAGAGCAAGTAAAGCTATCAGAAGAATTGGGTTTAGATTGCTTTTTACTTGGAGAACACCACCGGCCAGATTATGTAGTTTCATCAACAGAGATTGTGTTAGCAGCTTTGGCTTCAGTTACAAATAAAATAAAACTTGGCAGTGGGGTTACAGTTTTAAGTTCTGCAGATCCTGTAAAAGTATATCAAGATTATTCAACTTTAGATTTACTATCTGATGGAAGAGCCGAAATTGTGGCTGGTAGAGGAAGTTTTATAGAATCTTTTCCTTTGTTTGGTTATGATCTTAAAGATTATAATGCCCTGTTTGAAGAGAAATTGGATTTACTACTTCAATTAAACGAGAAAGAAACAATTAATTGGGAAGGGAAATATAGAGCGCCTATTAAAGATCAAACAGTATATCCAAGACCAGAGCAAGCATTGCCAATTTGGATAGCTGTTGGTGGAACACCTGAGTCGGTATATAGAGCAGCTAGATTGGGTATACCAATCATTTTTGCAATTATTGGTGGCATGCCAAGTCAGTTTAAGCCTTTGATTGATTTCTATAAACAGGAATATGAGAAGAATGGACATGATATGAGTAAAATGAAAGTTGGTGTGCATTCTCATACTTTTGTAACAGAAACAAACGAGCAGTTAATTTCTAATTATTTCCCTTATTATGCAGCACAAATGGATAGGGTTGGACAGTCAAGAGGATGGCCTCCATATTCTCAAAGACAATTTATGGGAGGCATTAGTAAAGATGGTGCATTGTTTATGGGTGAGCCTAACGAAGTTGCAGACAAAATTCTTGAAACTATAGAGATGTTTGGCTTAGACAGATACGTTGCGCATATTGATGTGGGTGGCCCTGAACATAAAGATTTAATGAAATCTATAGAGCTATATGGAACTAAAGTGGTTCCTCAACTAAGAAAAGCTTCCAGTAAATAAATATATTATGGAGAATCGAAGAGAGTTTATAGCAAAATCTGGCTTTTGTGGATTTGCCCATCTTTTTGGTTGTCCATTTTTTGCTTTTATTGATATGACTGATGTTACACCCACGAAATATTATTTTGAGGATGATGGTATAATTCCCAACAGTAAATATCCTCTTCTTATCTACCAATCTGCTTTCAATTTGAAAGGTAATGAAGGTGCTAATTGGTTAGAAAAACATTTTAAAGCAAACAATTGGTTTAATTCATGGCGTTGGGGAGTTTATCCTTTTCATCATTATCATAGTACAACTCATGAAGTACTAGGCTGTTTTCAAGGGAGTGCATTGTTACACTTGGGAGGAGAAAAAGGTGAAAAAATACAAGTAAAAGGTGGCGACATTATTGTAATTCCAGCAGGAGTAGGACATAAATGTATTTCACACAGTAATGACTTTACTGTTGTAGGTGCGTATCCAAATGGCAGAGATTGGGATTTACTCAAAGGAGAACCCAATGACCGCCCAAAAGCTGATAGAAATATTGCCGCTGTTTCTTTACCAGAAACAGATCCTTTTACAGGTAAAAAAGGAGGATTATTACTTGCTTGGGAATAATTGAGACAATTTTTATTTACACCACCTTATTTTGCTCTTCTTTGTAATCTAAAAGCTCAAATGCATTAGTGTATTCATTGTTATACAGAAGTAATACAGGTTTGTTTTTTGTGTTTAATTTATCGGTCATAAGCCATTTTTGAGCATCTTCTTTTTGTTCAAAAAACAAAGTATTAAAATGAGATAAATCTACATGACTCATCATTTGTTTTACATTTATTTTTTGAATAAAGTCATCACTATATACAATGGCTATTTTTTCAGTCTGAAAATTCGGTGTTTCCTTTACTAGTTTATTTATCCATTTCTGCATTTCAGAGTCAACTTGAAATAGAAGTTGCTTTTCATCTGCAAGAAGTTTTGTGATCTTATATCTACTATATTGTATAATGTAGGTTAAAAACTCAGCTCTGTATTGTTCTGTTGTCATTTCTCTGGTAGCAGGTAACCAGATAGCTTCCATAAGTTCTTGCGAACGAAAATAAACCATTTTTAAAAAAGAGCTTTCATAAACAACTTCCATAATAGTAATTGGTTAAAGATTTTATTATAGTATTTAACGTTTGCTCTATTTGCACTAAATTTAATTAGTTAATTCAAAAGCTATTTGAAAATTTTAAAAAAATAGCAAATGAATATGGCCAGAAAAAATATTAATTGCAAGATGAGAGTAATTCAATTTGATAATTAATAATAAGTTCTTGGTTGAAGTCTATAAAAATTGAAGAACAATTATATTTTCAACCTAAAGGTTGTCTTATATAATTTGAATAGCATTATTTAACTTATTATATAATAGCCAATCTTTTGCATCAGATTTATCCTCAAAAAATAATGAATTAAACTGAGCCATCTCTGGTTCTTTTATCATTTGTTCTGAAGCTAATTGTTGAATGAAATTTTTACTTAAAATTATCGCTACTTTTTTAACTTCAATAGTTCTGTTTTGAATAATAGTTTGGCCAACCCATTTTTGTAATTCTGGATTTATCGTAAATAGTAATTCTTGCTCATCAATCAACAAATAGACAGATTGCAATTTGTTATGAGTATTTATAAAATTAAAAATTTCCTCCTGAAATTTACTTTGTACCATTTCTTTAGTAGATGGTAACCATTTGGCTTCTAATAACTCTTCGTTGTCTGAGATATCTAATTGTAAGAATAAACTTTTGTAAACAGTTTTCATGTGGTAATAAGGTGTAGTTTTAACAATTTTACATTCATAACTTCGAAATTAATTTTTCAAATACATTTTAGATGTTTATAGGCATACCTATTAAATATTATTTACAAGCTAAAGGCTAAAGTGCATCTATAAACTTAGAATAATTATATGTTTATGTTTTATATCGCTTTTTTGAGGATAGTATTTATAAAAAAAGTTAAAGCCCTATTTTACGATTAGTCCATCTTAAATATTGGAATATTAATATTTTATCTAATGTATTAATTGAGGGATTTAAAAAAATAAAGTGTTATGTGATAGATATTGTGATAAAAAAATATGATATATTATTGTTAGGCTTTATATAAAAAAAATTCCAATTTATATACTTTAGAAATTGGAATTTTTAATTGAGTAATTTTTATAAGCTTTTTTATTTTTACTTTATCAATCTTTAATTAAAGAGCCATAATTTTTTTAGATATTGTAGTATTAGCACTTTTTAGAACAACAATATACATCGTGTTTGAAGCGAAGTTATTTACTTCTATTTCTAAGCTGTTATTAGAAATTTCTACTGTGTTATTATAAATAGTTGAGCCTTGTAGATTAAAGATTGAAACCTCACCTTGTACACCTGTATGACTTACCAAAAGCTCTAATGTATTTTGAGAAGTAACCGCTACATCAAAATCAAGCGTAGTAATTGAGTTATTTTTCACAACTATTACTTTAGAAGAAGTACTGTTTCCATCTTTATCTACTTGAGTTAATCTGTAATAAGCAATTCCATGTAAAGCCACTCTATCAAAGTAGTTATATTGAGCTGCTTCAGTACCATTTGAACTACTATTTATAGTTCCTATTTGAGTGAAAACATAACCATTTTCAGATTTTTCTACTATAAAATAGTCGTTGTTATCTTCAGATGCTGTAGTCCATGATAGCTTTGTAACACTTTCGTACTCTAAATATTCAGCAGTAAAACTTGTATACTTTACTGGTAATATAGATGAGCTACAGTTACACTGAGTTACACCAGAACCAGTTTCATCAGTATCTGAAGGAGAACTGCTATTACAAATATCAAGGTCATTAAGCTTACCACCATTTTCTACAGTACCTGTTCCTGTGTAACTAATACCGTTGCAACCAGTTGCAGTGCCATCACCATATATTTTACCATCTACTAATAAGTCACCATCAATTTCTAAACCTGCACCTTCTAAACTAATTTCACCACCACTTACAACTGTTACATCACCATTAATAATAACTGTTCCTTGAACAACCATGTCTGCACCGTTATTCACATTTAATGCTCCGTTGATTTCCATTGCACCATAAGATGTGTTATAGTTATTTAGATTACCACTAGAGTTTACATCAATATCTCCATTTACTTGCATTAATCCATAGTTATTAATTGTTCCACTAAATGAGATAGAAGAAGTAGTAATTGTACCGTAATTATTTACTTCTGCGCTAGAAGAAGTAATATCAAGTGTACCTGTAAAAACTACATTTTCACCAATACAAAGGTTAGAATTATTTCCAGTTAAGCTAATATTACCACTGTATTCACCAGAACCAGTAATGCAGTATGTTTTATTATTATTACTGAGGGTTAAATTACTTGAACTAGGTGCAGTATAAGTAAAGTTGCAAGAAGTGCACTGAGCTGTTGCAAATTGAATAGTAATAAATGAAACAAAAAGAATTAATAATTGGCTGGTAAAAGTAATTAGCTTGTTCATAATTGTGGTGTAGTTTAGTTGTATTTATTTATTTGCAAAATTGAATCTTAAAGAGATACCAATATGATTATTCAAATAAAATAAATTGTAACTATCAGATAATCAGTAGTATATAATTTTTGTATTTTTTTGATATTATGCTAGGATTATAAAAAGGCATTCCAGATTATAGAATAATCCTAAATTGGGAAAATTAATTATACTACTTTATGTGTATTTATTTGGTAGATAACTTTTTTTGGAAAAAATATATTTGAGATTTTTATATTTATCAGGATGGTAAAAAAATGATTTGGATGAACTGATTCTTTACCAAATATAGATTTATATTTATGAAAATATATAAGATGATAAATATTATATAATATGGGAAATTTCAAAACAAAATATTATTTTTTGTTTAAAACTAATTGTAAATCACTGGTTAAATATAGGTTTAGCATATAGTTTTGGTAAAACTATTATAAAGTGAAAGAATATGAAGATAATTAAAACAGCGAACTTATTAAGTACTAATAGAATCGTTAAAAAGAGTTTACAAAGCATTTTTATAGCCTGTTTATTTGGCTACTTTTTAAGTAGTTGTACCGAAGAGAAATCTACTGGGAAAACAGTTACTGTTAAAAACCCACTTAGTATTGATCGCCAATCAGAAACTATTGAACTTGATCTTACTAAGCTAAAAGATCTTACTGAAAAAACTTCTATAGAGAATATTCTTGTAAAAGATGCGAACGGAAATGTTTTAGTAAGACAACTTATTGATTATGACCAAGATGGAACACCCGATGAGCTTTTGTTTCAAACAGATATTAAAGCTAATGGTGAGTTATCTTTTAGTTTGACCAGTGAAGAAAATGGAGCAAGCCAACAAGTTGAAAGTAAGTTAACTACCTTTTCGAGGTTTGTACCAGAAAGAACTGATGATTACACTTGGGAAAACGATAAAGTTGCATTTAGAACTTATGGACCAACTGGTCAAAAGGAAGCTTTGGAGGGAGTTCCAGGTAGTACACTTTCAAGCGGAATGGATTTGTGGTTGAAAAGAGCAGATAAATCTATTATTGACAAATGGTATGCAGAACATTTAAAAAGTCCGGGATATTATCACATCGATCATGGAGAAGGTTATGATCCTTACCATGTTGGTGGTAGTAGAGGTACAGGTGGAATAGGTATTTGGGATGGAGATAGTTTACTGGTTTCTCAAAACTTTACAGAGTATAAAACTATTGCTGCTGGCCCAATAAGAACTGTATTTGATTTGACTTACGCACCTTGGAGTGAATACGGGTTAGAAGAAACAAAAAGAATTTCTCTTGATTTAGGCTCTAACTTTTCTAAATATGAACTAAGCTTAAATGCTGCTCAATCGATTCCTAATATAACTGTTGGTTTAACCATGCATAATGGTGAAGGAGAAGCTAAGTTACAACCAGAGGCAGGTTGGGTAAGATATTGGGAAAAAATTGATGATGCTTGGGTAGGAGAAGGTATAATATTTAACCAAACTACATTAGATTCTGCCTTTAATAATACATCTGATGTACCAGATCAAAAACAAATTTTAGTGGTAAACAAACCCACTGATAAGTTAACTTATTTGGCCGGTTTCGGATGGACAAAGAGTGGACAAATATTATCAGTTGAAGATTGGGATGCTTTACTTGCTAAAGAAGCAGAAAAATTTGCCAATCCATTAGAAATATCTATTAAGTAATTCTGATATACTTATTTAAAAAAAGGGCTTTTTTTGAATCAAAAAGCCCTTTTTTTATGTACTAGAATGTATAAGATAAATAATTTATTCCAAATAGTTTCATGTACTAAAGAGTATTATGAGTTTTGATAATTACTATTAAGTACTCATAATTAGTCTTTATTTGGGTATAAACTGTCTTTTTATTCTTCATTTACATTTTGTTATTAACCCTTATTTAATAAAATAAATGATTGAAATGTTACCTATAGTGCCCGCACACACCCTATTTTAATTTGTTAACTATTGCAGATGTAACATTTTCTCATTTCGTCGATTAAATAGTATGTAACGTTGATTATAACTTTAATACAAAATGAAAGTAGAAAATTACAATACGACCGGGAAGAAAATTGAAGAATTAGCTGAAAGACTTAAAAATATTAAGAAAGGGCTAAAAGAAATTGATGAGAAATTCGAAAAGGATTCAAAAAATAAATAAGCTTCTTTAATATGAGAAAATGGCTTAGCATATATTTAAAACTATAGCTGCCATTTTCATCATAAAATATTTTGAGTGGTTCCAAATTGGTTTTAATTTTTCATTCTGCCCCAAGCTACAAATGCTGCAAGAAAAGCAAAGATTATATTTACTCCAATATCGGATACTTCTCCTCTTAGAATATGGAAAATAGCGGCACATATCATTAGTAAAATTATTCCAATTGCTGCTAAAGGAGTTAATAAGGGTTTTGCATTTATAAAATTTGGCAGAATTAATCCTAAAGCTCCAAGTAAATCTATCAAACCTGTAAACTTTACCAAATAAATTGGTACTTCTCCAACCCAAAACCACATTTCTGAAAGCTCTTCAATTGGTGTGATAAATTTTAAAAATGCTGACCATATTAAACTAATTGCTAAAAGTACTTGTATCATCCATAATAAAAAGCTGATAATTATGCTAACAAGAGAAGGTTGTCCAGAAAGTGTACTTGCAATTAAAGATGCTATTGAAGCTTTAGAAGGAAGATGGAAGTTATTAATTCTGCTTTCTTTATCTAATGGAGATAAAAGGTTTAAGCAAATTTCTAGAGAAGTTGCAGGTATTACCGACAAGATGCTCTCTAAAGAATTGAAGTTGCTAGAAGCTAATAAGTTAGTTACTAGAACAGTAATTGAAACATTCCCACCAACAGTTAAATATTCAATTACAGATCATGGTATGACACTAGAAAGTCTACTACAAGAACTCCATAGATGGGGTTTAAAACATAGAACAGAGGTGATAGGGAAGTAAATAATTTAGGTGATTCCAAATTAATTAACTTAAGTCAACGTCTGATGTAAATGTAACCAACGACATTAGTCAAAAATTGATTAATGATGGAAAGCAAACAAAGTAGACTTAATTTAAATATCGGATTAATTGTAGGCCTCTCACTGATAATTATGGCTATTGCAGCATTTTTTGCTTTAGAATCACTCAATACTTTTGAAGCAAATTTGCAGGACAATGCTTTAAAACTAGATACTACCTCTTTAAAAAAAAGTATTTTAGCATGGCTTGTTATATTGATTACAGATATTCTAGTTGCTTGGGGTTTATATGTGATCTATAAACCAATAAATAACCAATTTTCCTTGCTAGCTGCTTGGTTTAGATTAATCTATGTAGTCTTTCTTTCGGTGGGAATTGCCAGTTTAATATTTGCTTTACAAGCTGCTAATCTGTTTTTAGAAGATTTTACTAAAGATAATATTGAAATATCCATTTTACTTTTTAAAGAAATTTGGTCGTTTGGACTGATAATATTTGGATGCCATTTACTATTACTTGGATACCTGAGCATAAAATCTGTATTAATACCAAAATTGATTTCAATACTACTTATAATTGCTGGTGTAGGATATTTGATAATCCATTCAGGTAGCTTCTTAATAGAAGATTTTACACAAATAGTGTCAACATTGGAAATGGTATTTATGCTACCGATGGTTTTAAGTGAGATGAGCTTAGCAGTATGGTTAATTATGAAACAGAAAACAGTTTCTCAACAACTCATTACAGTTTAGATTTGGTTAACAATCTTTTTCTAATTCTGCTTAAAGACTCCGGAGTAATTCCCAGATAGCTTGCAATTTGATGGTTTGGGACGATATTTAAAAGCTCAGCATTATTTTCAAGCAAATTAAGATACCTTTGTTCGGGTGATGAGTGTTTAAATGTGGCTAATTCGCTTCTTGTTTTTAACCACTCTTTTTCCATTACCTCTGTAATTACACTTTTTAATATTGGGTATTCAGCAAAGAGTTTTTGCTCTAGTTTTGGAGCTCCAACAAGTAAAATACAATCGTTAGAACATTCTAGAAAAAAAGGATAAGGTTTTTGTAAAACATAACAATCTGAAGCAATTGCACCATTTTTAGAGGTATAAAAATCAGTGGTTTTTTCGACACCTTCAATAAATAGATATTGTCGAACACAGCCATCTAAAACAAAAAAACAAAGTGTCGGTATTTCACCTACACTTTGCAATATACTTCCTTTTTTATATTCTTTTACATTCAGTTTCTGGCTGAGCTCTTCAACTTCTTTTTCAGATAGAATGGCAAATTTACCCAGAAAATCTTTCAATAGGTTTTCTTTCTTCATACTACTATATTCAACTAATAATCTATTTCTCTAAACTAAAACTTATTTATTAGATTATTAATGGATACACATATTAGATTGGAGAAATTACACTATCCATCCATTTTCTTTAGCATGTTCAATGGCTTCATTTGAATTTTCCATTACAAGAAAAGGTACACTTATTTGCTGGGCTAGCTCTTTAAGTTCTTGTTTTCTTTTTTCCGTATGAACATGCCTTATGTAAATAGCTTTTATCCTATTAGGATATTTTTTAAGGATATTATTATATATTTCAGGATCTTTTTGACCACTGTCTCCAATAAGTATAAAACTCATTTTTGGGTAAGTATCTAAAATCCTTTCGATATATTCCAATTTATAAGGCATAGTGCCTTGCTTAATCCATTGTTTAGCATCTAAACCTAAGTCTCGAAGTAAAAAAGGGGCTTTAGGTATGTTGTTATGCTTACAAAATGTGACTAATAAATCATAAAGATTATATGAACTCCCAGAAACAAAAAACAATGGGTTTTTGTAGTTTTTAGTTAGTCCCTGATATAGTTCTGATACTCCTTCGAATGGTGTGCGTGATGTACCATCTTTTGTCATTAATGCTTTTAGCCTTTTAAAGGTATCATTTGCATATGATTCGATTATAGTATCATCCACATCTGAAATAATTCCGAAAGATTCTTGCTCATTGCTTATTAAAATTTCTCCCTCGGTTTGACCTTCAAATTCGAGATCAAAAGGCATTTCAAGTACTAAGAGAGATACTTTATGCCATCCATTTTGAAGGTTTAAATTTTCTAATCCTTCAAATTTTAAGGTAAAATAGCCTTCATCATCACTTACTGTTTGGCATTCTATACCAGCTAATGTGCCCTCAATTTTTACTCCTGGAATTTCATCGCTTTCAAATCTTTTCCAGACTTTGTGCAGGTTTAGCCAAAAGCTCTCTTTTCTTTCCTCATCACCATGTATAACAGTTTCTTTCTCCAAAATTCGGCCATGTAAATAAGCAACACTGTTATTTCCATAGCCGCGATAAGGATAAATAATAACCGGATCGAACAGATCAAGTTTATTTTTCACTTTAAATTTAGCAGTATCCCACGCATCTTCGGCTTTATGTATTGCTTTTTTTAGTGTCGTCATATTAGTTGTAGAATTATTATTTAATTATTTAGTATATATTTCTACAACAGATATATTTAGATAGTGTTTGCTGATGGTTTCTTATTGGAAATCAATTCGCATCACATAGAAAGTAACTGTATAGTTATTTACTTCTTTCTACCGACAAAACGAATCACGGAGCCTTTACCATTATGGTACTTACCTTCGCTTAAATAAATTTCCTTTTCTTCTAATAGAAGTGGTTCAAAGTTTTTAAAGTCTGTAATTATTTCTTCTTCAGAAAACAACATGGCTAAATCATTTGGTCCACCCACTTTCGAATCGTTTTGCTTATATGCTAAGTGTCTTTTGCTAAAGGCTTCAAAAATAACTATACCATCTTTTTTGATATAATTAGTTAGTTGTTGATGAAGTTTTGCTTTTTTTGAAGCAGAGAAATGTGCATATATTAAACCTACTGCATCGTAAGATGCTTTTTCGAAGTCAAGTTCTGCTAAATCTCCGACAATATATTCTAGATTTACATCATTCTCTTTTGCTAGTTGTAATGTTTTCTCCCGACCCTCTTCACTTAAATCCAAAGAAGTTACTTGCCATCCGTTTTTTGCAGCAAATACTCCATTTCTGCCTTCACCATCGGCAGGTAATAAGATAGATCCAGCTTTAAATTTCAAAAGCCATTTTTTAAAAAATTGATTTGGTTCCTTACCATATGCATAACCATCTTCTCCATATCTTTCATCCCATCTCGCTTTATATGTTGTGTCCCATTCTTTACTCATGTTGTTAATTATTAAATTGAATAATAAATTTTCACAAAAATAGGCTTTATTCTAGATCCAGTGATAGGACAATATTGAAGTAGAATAGGATTTATTTAGAGTTATTTCTAAATACTTCAGGCGAAAAACCAGTGTGTTTTTTGAAAAAGCGAATGAAATAAGAAACATCAACATAACCCAATTGTAGAGCAATTTGATTTACTTGATTGTTAGTCGCCAGTAAAAGCCTTTTCGATTCTAAAATGATTTGTTCATTTATTAATGTAGAGCTTGTTTTACCTAGTGTTTTAGTTGTAATAGCATTGAGTTGATAAACTGATAAATGAAGCATTTCAGCATAGTGGCTTACTTGTTTGTGGTTAATAATGTGTTTTTCTAAAAGCTCTAAAAATGTATCTAAACGTTCTTGCTGATACTCATTTTTTTGATGAGATGGTGTTTTTGTATTATTCCTAATCAGTTCTATAAATAAAATTCTAAGATTAGCTCTAATTACATTTAGAAATTGATATCGTTTTTTTGAATTTTCATGATAGATCGAGTAAAATAAATTCATTAAACCATTAAATGGTTCTTTTTCGAAGCTATATAAATTGTTGTGTTTTATCTCTTTAATTAATTGGGAAAAAGATGAGTCATCAGTTGATAAAAACTCATTATTAAACTGAATAATGAATCCAGCACTTTTTCTATCTAGCTGGAGTTGATGCACTTGTCCCGGTCTTAAAAAATAAATACTTGAATGCTGTATTTGGTAAGAATTGAAATCTATTTCATGAATACCTTTTCCATTTTCAATAACCAACATAAAATAAAAATCATGTCTGTGTAAGGCATGAAATAAATCATTTCCTCCTAATAAAGATTTTAAATCTTTGATATTAAAATAAGTTGCTTCAACATGAGGTGTAGTAGGTTTTAGTGATCTAATAGGAATTTGATCCATTATTTATGATTATAGATTTTAAGAAAATATCACTTTCAATAATACATAAATTCATTGTTGAATAATTCCTGAAAATGAAAAAAGCCTAAAGTGAATATCACAATAGGCTTTAGAAATACATACTTAAATTAACTATAATTGTTTAAGATAGTTTGCTAATTGATTAGGTCTGGTAATAAAAGGTGAATGGTCAGAATTATTAATTGTGTGAATTTCTGTTTCTGGAAACCTACTATACATAAATTCCTGAACACCAGATGTTATTGCTTGATCATTAGGGCATGTAACATAACTTTTAGCTAAAGCAGCATAGTTATTTCCTAATGAAACGGTGTCTAAAAATGTTTGCATTGGTTGCGGTTTTATTAATGGCAATAAAGCATCAATTTCCTGCTGTAGTGGCTGATTGTTATTTTGAAGAGAATAGTTATAAAATGCTTCTTTTAAATATTCATCTGGAACTGTAATAGCCGGATAATTTGGCACAACATGTTGAGTTACAACTGATAAAGTATCTTGCAATGCTAATTGTAATAAAGACTCACCATTTTCTAACATAAAAGCAGATACATAAACCAATCTTTCAATTTTGGAAGGTATTGACTCCCCAACTTGAGAAATTACAACTCCTCCATATGAGTGACCAACTAAAATAACATCTTCTGATTGAGAATTAATGGCAGAGATTACTGCATCTACATGCGTTTGTAAATTAATATTTGCCAGTGAAGTGGTGTCATTACCTAAACCGGGTAATTGAACTGTGAGTGTATTATGCCCAAACTGTTCTAGTGAATCTGATACTTTTTCCCAAACAGATTCTGGATGCCATGCACCATGAATTAGAACAAATGTCTTAGATGATTTCTTCTTTTTAGAAAGATAGTTTTGATCTATATTATCAGACTTTAAATCTGTTTCTATCTGATCTAAATCATTTATACAGGTTGATAAAGTTAAGAGAAAAAAAACTCCAAATAATGATAACCAAGCTTTCATACTGATTTTTTTAAATTTTAGATATGCAGTTGATCTTAGTTTATAAATATGTATAAAACATAGTCTTAAACTAGAAATCTGATGGTCGTAATGAATCAGTAATTGGCGTATAAAGCGGGATTTCTTCCAGAAAAACTTCTGTGATTGTGAAAGGAGATTCTTCTAAATAGAATATAGATCTCCTTCCCCAAAGCTTTTCAGGTTTTATTTTTTTACCATCTGTGCATAATGCTAATTGATAAATTTCATCTGCCCTGGTAAAAGATTTTACTTGAAATAAACTTCTTGATACTTTCGGGTTATTATACAAAAATGTTTCTCCAATAGGTCTTGTGTCTAGATCATTAAAGAAATTACTATGATTTATTAAAGTTTCATTTGGAATTGCAACTCTGGCGTATACCCAAGGTATATCGTTTCCACATAAAAAAACTTGTCTGATAAAACCATTATTAGAGCTATTGTTAGCTGAGTTTAACAAATCATCTGGTATAAGATTTCCATTACCCTGAGAAAGCAAATGAACTTTAAAACTTACTGATACATTCTTTATAGCTTTAGAAAGAATATATGGTCGAGTTAGCCAGTTTAGCTCTTTGTAAGGAATATTATTTAATTCGTTTATTTGTAGATATCGCCAATTCATATAAATAAGATTTTGCTATATATAGCCTTTAATGATATTAATCTGTGAATTGATGAGTTTAAGAAGTTGATTGTTTTGTGATTTTTTTAAATGAATTTTACTATAGTTTTCGAGCTATAATGCCAAGTCTTTCTCTTCCATCATATTCAATACCTTTTGGTAATTCATCAGTTTCACTACCAAAATATTCAAGTTTTTCAATCATAAATCCATTTTTAAAAAGAAGCATACTTATGTCCATCTCATCAATGTGATGTACGTTGTTAGGAAGGTTTACTGCTATACTTTCATCATCGCTATATTTACTGAGGTTTTCAATATAACCAGGCCATTTTTTACCAGCTTTTCTTTTCCTTTCAAATTCTGGTAGGTAGCTTTTTACATAATCGAGATAAGGAGTAAAAGAAACTATAAACAATTTGCCATCTTTTTTTAACCAGCAGCTTAGCTGTTCTATCGCCATTGTAATTTCATCCCCACTTAGAAAGGGTAAAACCTGACTTATATATATTGCATCAAATGAAGATGTTTCAAATTCAATATAAGGAAACTTAGCACTAACTAATTCAAGATTCTTTCTTAACTCAATTGGAGTATTACTATATAGTGTTTTAAGATGAGTTTCTTGTAAATCGAATGCCACAACCCGAGCACCTTTTTTTAGTGCAGGTATTGTGGCTACTCCATAAGCAGCTCCAATATCCATCACTTTCTTATCTCGATTGGCAAAAGAAACAAATGCTTTTCCATATTCAGAAAGCTTGTATGTAAATCCTCTTTTGTTTTCAGTTGCAATCGTTATATTTTTCATTTTACCTTAATTTAAAGTGATGTTTGAGCTATAATTATCAATAATGGTAGAAAATTAGATATTTACAGAATCTAGTTTTTTGATTTCTTTAAACCAGTCTTTTGCTTTTCGAGAACTATTAAACATCTTAATTTTCATCTGGTTTTCTGTACTCTGGTCGTTTTCTTTTGCATAATTATTAATTGCCATCTGCCCAAAAATCTTTTCTGGTAGTACGAAAGCTACATGTCTAAGACCATTTTTATATGCTTTCGGATTCCATTCTTGACTAACCCATTTAGTGTCTTCTGCAGATTGAACGGAGTGAGATCTTGTGTCTGCTAGCCAAAGAATTTCTTTACCAGTTTTGTTCATTTCGTTTACAAGAAACTCAAGACCTTTAAGCAAGAATACTCTAAAATCTTCACTAGCCATAAATCCATTAAACTTTGCAATTACACATGGTGTAGCTTCATCGTATTCGATAATCCCATTTTTTATTTCAAATACTTTCATAAATGTTAGGTTAAAATTTAATAATTAAGATTTATTAAGAGGTCGATTTTGAAGGGATAACGACTATAAAAATAACCTATTATTGGTACTTTATGAATATGTATTCTATTTTTCTGACTTTCGGGCTCTAATACTTAAGTATTTAAATAGTATTCTATATTGAGTTTTATGAAAGAATTTTTTCTTCCTCAGAATAATAGGAGGAAGATTTTATATTCAAAATCCCTTTAATTTTTCATTTTAGGCACTTTTCTGTTTAATGAATTTTTTTTTCAAATTTATTTCTACTTCGTATTTCCCTTACGGTCTACCTCAATATAATTACAATTTGAGGTAGTAAAATCCATAAACAAACGTTAACAATTTGTTCAAAAAATTTGCTATCGAAGCACACACATGAAGATAAATTCGAAAAATAAGTAGCAATTTTATTCAAAACAGTCAGAATAATGGGCTTTAGCTCGTCAATCTGATAAAGAAGTAATAAACCAGTATGGCAGAAATATTAAGCGAAGTATCAAAAACCAGTATTCAGCTAATTTTAAAAGAGCCATTTTATGGACATTTCTTTACAGGGATGTTAAAAGAGGTTACAGAGCAAATACCTACAGCGGCAGTTTCTTTAGTGAATAAACAAATGGTGAAATTATTAGTGAATCCGAATTTTTGGAAGGAGTTATCAGATACTGAAAAGCGATACGGATTAATTAAGCACGAATTACTTCATATAGTGCTTAAGCATTTATTTTCTATGAAGGAGTTTTCCAACAAACGCCTTTATAACATAGCCGCAGACATTGTAGTAAATCAATATATTTCAAAACATCAATTGCCAGAAGGAGGGATTACTCTTGAGAGATTTTGGTATCTAGAAGAGAAATACCAGATTACATTAGAGCGCGATAAAGATGCTGGTTACTATTATCATCTCCTTAAAAAGATTCTGGATGGAAACAGTCCAGTTAAAAAAGATTTATCAGTAAATGATGAAAATGGTAAAGGTAAGCCAGATCCAATTACTGAAGACGATCTATCAAAAACTGATTTGGAAGAACTTTGGCGTCATGAGACTTGGAAAGAAGTAGAAGAATTAACTGAAGCTGAGCAAAAAGTTTTGAATAGGTCGATTAATGAAATAATTGTTCAAACTGTTGATAGAATTAAGCATAAAGATAAAGGGATTGGTAATTTACCCGCAGGTTTGCAACAATACTTGGATGCGCTTTTAGAATCACTTAAACCTAATGTGAATTGGAGAAGAGTACTAAGGCTTTTTAGTGCTACAAGTAATAGAACATTTCTCAAAAATACCATTCAACGACCTTCTAAACGCTATGGAGTTACTCCCGGAATTAAGGTGAAAAGAAAGCAAAAAATGCTCATCGCCATTGATACTTCTGGCAGTGTTTCTATTCCGGAGTTACAAGAATTTTTTGGTGAAATCTACCATATCTGGCGACAGGGAGCAGAAATATATGTGGTAGAGTGTGATGCAGCAATCCGTAATCATTATCCATATAGAGGCAAACCACCCGAAATTGTAAGTGGTAGAGGAGGTACACATTTTAATGCACCAGTAGTGTTTGCCAACGAAAAATATCGACCAGATGCGATAGTCTATTTTACCGATGGTTTTGCTGCTGCTCCAACAGTAAAAAGCAGATGCCCCATATTATGGATGATTTCGCAAAATGGAATTGAAGAAAATAAGTGGGAATTTCTTCCCGGAAGAAAAGTAAAAATGCAACAGTAATAAATCTCTTTCAACTTATAAAAAACTAAACATTAGATATAAAATGGCTCAAGAACAACATCATTACTTATACTACGGGACTAAAACCAAAGCAACAGAAGTAGAAGGGTTTGTAACACATATTTTAGATAGCAACCGAAAAGCAGAAGAGAATGAAAAGAAACAATCGCCTATTTGTATCTGGGGAAGACACGGAATAGGCAAAACTGAAATTGTTGAGCAAATTGCTAAGAAGCAAGATTACAAATGGGCTTATATTGCGCCAGCACAGTTTGAAGAAATGGGAGATTTAGTAGGGATGCCAACGGTAGAAAATGGTAAAACAGTCTTTAGAGCGCCTGAATGGGTACCAACAGGAGAAGGTCCGGGTATTTTACTAATTGATGATGTAAACCGTGCAGATGATAGAATTTTGAGAGGTATAATGCAATTGCTCCAAAACTTTGAATTGGTAAGTTGGAAGTTGCCAAAAGGGTGGCAAATTGTACTAACCGCAAACCCCGATGGCGGTGATTACTCTGTAACTCCTATGGATGATGCCATGCTTACCAGAATGATGCATATTACCATGCGTTTCGATCCGAAAGATTGGGCGCTTTGGGCAGAGCAAAACGGGATTGATGAAAGAGGAATCAACTTTGTACTTACCTATCCAGAAACCGTTGAGGGAAATCGAACTACGCCAAGAACACTGGTTCAGTTTTTTGAGAGTATTTCCACTATTAAAGACCTCGAAGAAAATGTGGGTTTAGTGCAAATGCTAGCCGACTCTTGTCTCGATGAAAATACAACGATTTCATTCATTTCATTTATCAGACAGAACCTGAGTAAATTAATTTCTCCAGAAGATATTCTCAATGCAGAAAACTTTAAGAATAAGGTAAAGATACCTATTGCCAATATGGTGAAAAAGGAAACTTTGAGAGTAGATATTTTGGCCACACTTTGCACGCGTATGGTCAATTACTTGATTTTAAATAACATTAAGCTCGAGAAAAACCAACTCAAAAATTTACAAGATTTCATTAAACTGGATTTCCTTCCGAACGACATCCGACTCACTATGCTGCAAGACTTAACCAAGTCTAAAAATGCCTCTTTAAAAATGGTAATGGCAGATGTTGAGATTAGTAAAATGTTATTACAAAAAATGTAAAAATTATGAACTTTAAATATATATCAGATTACAATTATGCTTGGTCGTGGAGTGGTTCAGAAAGTTCTAGATACGAAGGGGCAGTAATTAGAAAACCACTTGATCCTCATTTTGCTAAACAAGCTGTAAAACAGCTAATAGCGATAGAAATTGATTTTGGTAAAAAGGCTTTTAGTAAATTAGAAGATCAGAAAAAGTTTTTAGAAGACATATTCCTATACACAGAAAATCTTGAGTTTTTAGATATAAAAGGATATAAAGAAGAGACTTTACCTAGCTTTGAAAAGGTGCAATCAACTCTTAAGTATCTAAAATTTAATGCTCAAAATGTAAGTAATTTTGGGAATGTATTTAATGTGTGTTCAAATTTAGAAGAGCTAGCGATCCATACTAAAAATGCCAAACTTGCTCTAAACAGTTCAGAAAAATCTACTTGGGATAAAATTAAAACTAATTTCAGTTTTGGAGCGAATAGTCAGCCTTTAGCAAATTTGAGCAAACTAAAAATAACTGCTGATAACATTCAGGATTTAGATAAAATTGTTGATTTAAATAATCTAGAAATTCTAGAATTATGTATTAGAGAATTAACCGCTTTACCAGAAAATTTAGGTCAATTAACTAAACTCGAATCCTTAATTGTTTCTTATACCAAGCTTAGCAGGATACAAGAAGGTTTGACTTTTCCTAAGCTTAAAAGGCTAAACTTTACTAATAACTCATCCTTACAGAATATACCTGAATCTTTATTTAAAAGTAGAATATTAAGCTTTGTAAACCTATATGGTAATGGTGCTCAAAATAAGGTTCAGTTGCCTAGTAAACTCAATTTGCCATACGTAAAAGACTTCAAAATTGGTGGGATGAAGTTGGTAGAGATGCCAGAACTTCGAGCTCCAGAATTAACATCGCTTAATCTTTCAGGAACAACCATAAACAATATATCGGAGAAATTAAAAGAAATTCCTGCAATAGAAAAGCTTCATTTAAGTGGTAGTAATATTACAGGTGGAGAATTTAGTAATTTAGGTTGCAAACAGCTAAAAGATTATTGGGGACCAATATTTTCTGAAAATGGTAAAATGGATTTTTCATCATTTAAACAACTTACAAGTCTCAATTTAAGTGGAGAAAATAGTCAAGTGAAAGTTGATGTTTCCAATAATAAAGAATTAAGAGATTTGACTTTAACTGGAAATTCTGCTTTAGAAGAGTTCATTTTAGATCATCCTGATGTTGAAAACCTCAAATTAGTTGATTGTATAAACCTGAGTGAAATTAAAATTTCTACTCCCGCAGATGCTTTGAAAGAAATTGCCATCCAAAACTCACCAAAATATTCTGAAATAAAATGGAATGGTAACCTGCTTCCAAAGTTAAGAACTTTAAGGTTTCAAAAGTTAAATCCCGATTTAACAATTGCTCCTGAGTTAATTCTTGCATCTTTACTATTTGGTATTTACACAGATAAAGATTCTGAAAGCCTTTTTGATGAGCTGATAAAAGATAAGTATTTACTGTTCGATGTTTTGAGAAAGAAACACTTTGCAGAAGGAGAAAAAGTGGCTGTTGGTTATTGGTTCTTTAAGAGTTATCAAAATCAATCTTTAACAAAAGAATTAAAGCTAAATTCGCTAAAAGCACTCCGCTATTCTGTAGACATAGTTTATCAATTAATCGCTCAGCATTTCCATAGGTTTAATCCTAATGGACTTAGATTAGATGAATATACACCAGATCAATTAAAAGGTAAAAAAGTAAGCATACTTGGCAAAACGGAAGATACCAAAACTTCTATAAAACAAGGTTTTAAGGATTTTGGGATGAAATATACTTCTAAACCAGAAGAAGCTGATGCCATATTATTTGCAAAAAAGGCTGATTTAAAAGGTGATGTTAAAGACGATTGTATTTTCTTTAGAGAGCTTGATTGGAATAGCCTAGTTGATCAGCATCAACCAAAATTTCTTAAATCTGAAGAAACAGATGCCGATTTAATTGATAACCTAAAGCAATTATTATGGTCTACAGATCCAGATACTGAAGCGGTTGCACTGGAAATGATGAAAAATGGTGGTTTGCCAGATGATGTAGTTCCTGAATGTATAATCGTGGCAAAAACTTGTACAGATAAAGCTTTAAGAGCGAAGTATAAATCTTTCTTAAAGGGAAAAATCTCAGAAATTGAACAAAAACTATTGAGCATGAATGTTCGCTTCGATCTGAGTTACTGTCCATTACATCAGATGTTAAAGTATGCTTCGGAAGAATTTGTAGGCAAAATGGCAGTAGCATTATACAAGAGAAAAGGTGATTTTTGGTCGCAAGTTTTAAAGTTTAACAAAGTAGAAACGGAGTTAAGAAAGCAGATAATTGAGGAGAAAGTAAAGCCAGAATTATTTTCTAAACCACATTATGTACAATTGCGATACAAATTGAATTTCGAAGAGTTAGGTGATTTCTTAGATCAAGAAATATTTAAAGGAAAATTGAAGCGACTACATATTACTTCTCCTGTTGAGAAAATGCCAAAAAGTCTCGCTCAGCATATTACTTTAAAAGAATTGGTAATTAGAGATTTTAGAGGAAAAGAGTTCCCAAGAGAGATTTTCGAGCTTAAAAGGTTAAGCGATTTGACTTTAGATGCACATAACTTAGAAGAGTTGCCAGAAGAAATCACTCAACTTATCCAGCTAAAAACCATCAATATCCACAATAAGAAACCTATAAAGGTGAAAGCAGATTTGAGCGTATTACCAAAGCTAAATCGCAAATATTTTTCTGGTGGCGTATTGAAAAACGAAAAATCATTAACTTAAAAGATTATAAAATGACTAAAGATATTATTGATTATGAATTGATGATTAAAAATCATGATTATACCAATTCTGATTTTAGTAAGATGTTAAAAGCATTTGATAAATCTGTAATTCATTTAGATTCAAAAAAATGGTTTTTAAATCAAGTGATGAATTGTGATACTATCAATCAAATTGCAACTACTACCAAAAAACAAACTTTAGAGGGTTTAGTGATTGCCTATAAGCCACTACAAAACCTTATGCAAAATAGGATAAAAGTATTCATAGAAAATGATTTGCAAAAAGCTAAAATTGATAAAGGTTCGGTGGTGATGGTAATGGGTAATACTACCCAGAAAAAAACTGAAATTAGAGATAAATCGAAAGAAGTCGGATTAAAATACAGTACCACTTATTCTAATAAAGTGACACATATTATTGTTGGCACTACGCCTAAAGAAGTGGTAAAAGTTGTAGGTGAAATAAATGCCTTATTTATTACCGAAAGTCAATTTACAGATTATTATAATACACAAAATCCAGGGTTTTTAATAACGGATGAAACTGAGTCAGAAGAAGGTGGAATGGTGGATAACCTGAAACAGTTGTTAGGTTCAGCAGACGAAGAAAATGTGGTAATTGGTTTAGAGATTCTTAAATCTGGTGGAGTACCAAAATCAATTATTCCAGATTTATTTTATTGGCAAAAAACGCATAGTGTTACCAAGGTTAGAACACAAATCAAGAAATTGTTACAGGCAAATGCACCAAACAATTTATATGGTGCTGTAAATGATCTAACTGGTTTGCCAAACCCCCAGAAATTAAAAGAATTTGCTATAAATAGTAAGTTAAAAAAGGTAGATAAAAAGTGGGGTAAAGAGGTTTGTTTCGAGTTTTCAATTGAACTTTTTAAGAGAATACAAAAAGGCTTGCGGTATACTTTTGAGAAATGTAAGTTCGGAGAAGAATGGAGAAAGAAAGCTTTAGAGTTGGTTTTTGAAGATGGAAAACTAAATTGGACTGCTGCCTTAGGATATAAAAATTATAAGAATGCGAATCCAGATGAAATTATACATTTTGGAGGGAATAATACGATAAAACTTCCCATTGATATTTTAGAATATGAAACTGTTTATAAGCTTCAGTTGCATAATACTAAGATGAAAATTTTGAAAAGAGAAATTGGTAAATTTACCGATTTGGTAGAATTAGATTGCTCAGTAAATCACTTAAGTGAACTGCCAAAAGCCATTGAAAAATTACAATCTTTAGAAAGAATAGATTTGTCGATGAATGCTTTTCAATCATTTCCGATGGAATTGCTGCAACTAAAGAAATTAAAAATGATTGATTTAAGAATGAACTCCTATTTCACATATCCGAAGTCCGAAACTCCTTTAGCTATACCAGAAGAAGTAAAAGACGCTTTACCCAATTGCGAGATTTTGATATAATGAAATTGAAAATTATTCTGCATACAGCATATCCATCTGTATTATTGATTTCCCTGTTTTTTATAAGTCATTTTAATCCGGATGTTCCTTATTCTAAAGGCATTTCTATTGGATTACTATTTACTTTTTTCAGCAAATTAGTTTTTGATGAAATTAAATACTTGAAAGACGTTGAAGTAAAAGATGGTATGATAAAACTAGAAAGTTATACGCCATTTTATCCATTAAAAGAGAAAGTTTTGCATTAAATGAGATTGAAAAATTAAAGATTCGCAAGAAAATTCTTATTTGGAGAAACTTCAATCAATTAAATTTTAAAGCAAATCTCAGAACCAAAGCATTTATAATACTAGATAAGAACATCTCACAAAAGGTAAAGCATTTATAAACAAAGCACAGACTGTTTTAAACCAGAACACATTTAAAAATCAATAGCTAATTGTAACCTATTATGAAAGTCCATTCAGAAGATTTTGAAATTGACCTGTTTCCAGAAATTGAAGATGTATTTGTACCAGAGAATAAAGGGTATGAAGATGTTTTTTTTCCTATTTATTCCGTAAAACTTAGTGACATTGACGAGCGATGGGGAGATGAAACGATTCATATGATACAGTTCAATGAAGATCCTTATAATACAGAAACTGTAAAGTATTATAAAGATTACTGTAAAGATTGTATGATCGCATTCGAACTAGTTGATGGGAAATACAAGTTCAAAACAGATTTAGGTTTTTTTAATTTAACTGATGATTGGAAGGACTATCATAAACAGACAAAAGAGTCTTATTTTAAATCAAAAGAATCTTTTATAAAAGGGGAGAGCGATTTTGATCCGGAAGATTTAATTTTTGGTGGAGAACCACATTGGTGGCAGAGTGATGAAACACCCCTCGATCCAGATGGCTTCCCAATGTTGTTTGTTTCTGAGTTTGAAACAGACCGAATTTGTAATGATTCTTGTGATAAAAAAATGTATTTATTCTACAGTCATAAACATAAATTGGTTGTTCAGATTTATCAAATAACTTAAGAGAAAAAAAGGTAGAGCCTTCACATTATGAAGGCTTTACAACTACAGGTAAAATCCAAAATAAGGAAAGCTCATGGGAATTCCTTATCTAAGACATATGGGTGTTATCTATTAAATTCTACTATTCCTTTATCTCCTCCGCTGGCAACAATGAGGTTAACCGTACTTAGCAATTGCTCTCCTAAAAGTTGAACAGACATTCTTTCTGCTTCCAGTACAATTCTCTCCGCATCAACCACTTCGAGGTAGGTTACGAGTCCTTTTAGGTATCTTTGGTTAGATAGTTCTGCTGCCATTTGTGCCGCATTTAAGAACTCTTGCTGTGCAGTTAGCTGCTCATTTATTCTCAACAAATTTGATAAAGCTCTTTCAACATCTTCGTTAGCTAATTGCTCTTGAAGTTTGTAATCTTCTACCACTGCTTGTTTTTGTAAAGCACTAATGGCTACTTGCGAACGTCTTCTCCCACCTTCAAAAACTGGAATGGCAAGTGTTGCACCTGCTAGCCAAGCTCTACTGTTTTCTTCAAAAAGATGGTCTGCACTGCCAGACACTAAGCCGGCAGAACCATCCAGATACAATGAAGGGAGCAACGATTTTCTACTATTTTTCAATTGCTCTTCAAAAGCTTGAATGTTAAATTCGGCTGCTTTTAAATCTGGTCTGTTTGATGCAAGCGAAGCAGAAGCCAATGGGTTTACATCTGGTGCCAGATACTCGATTCCTGTTTTAGGAATGGAGAAAGAACTTGCTGGCCGACCACACAAAGAAGCCAAGGCAAGTTCAATTTCCGTTCTTCGCAGCTGATTGCTCTTTAACTGGACAGCAACAGAAGAAAGCTCTGTTTTTGCCCTTTGTAAATCAATTTCATTAGTTAAACCAGCATTATATCTGGTTTCCACAATTTCTAAGTTTTCTTGTCTGGTACTGAGTGTCCTTTCTAGAATTTTATTTTCTGTATCCAGCGTAATAAGTTGGATAAAGTTTCGGCTTACTTCAGAAGCAATGTATAAAGATATATTTTCCTGATTGGCAGCAGTAGCCTCATAGTTGTATCTAGAAGCATCTACAGAGTTTTTAATTTTGCCGAAAATATCTACCTCGTAACTCAAGTTTACCGGTATAGAATAAGTATTGGTTTGCACCCTTTGTGCGGCAATATCAAACTGCATAGGTCTGTTTGCAGAAAACTCTTGTCTAGTAAAAGAAGGATTTACACTTACAGAAGGAAAAAATCCAGCTTTTGCAACATCCACTCTTTCTTTAGCAATACCTGTTTGGCTCTTAGCTATTTTAATGTTTTGATTATCTGAGATAGCCTGTTTTGCAAGCTCGTTAAGTTCATTATAACCGAAGGCTTCCCACCAATGGTTATTTTCGGTTACAGTAAATTCAGGAGTAGATCTAAGTGTATCATCGCCCACTTTCATTACATTTAAGTAACTTTTATCATTTTCTCCTGAATTCCATTTCCATTTTGCTTCATCGCTATTTTGAGCAAATATTGGTATGCTAAATAGCCATAGCAATCCTACAGGAATTATTTTTTTAATATTTTTTTCCATAACATTTATATGTTGAGGATTCCCGCAGCAGGAGCAGTAAAAGGTTTAATCCTTATACTTTTCTCCTGGCAAGAATACAAATTAATCATGGGTGATTTTATGCTTCTACTAGATGTTCTTTTTTAGCTTTTTTGAATTTAGAAACTGTTGCCAGTTTGCGACAGAGTACATAGAATACAGGAGTAAAAAGCAATCCGAAAACTGTAACTCCAAGCATACCACTAAACACTGCTACCCCCAATGCTTGACGCATCTCTGAACCTGCTCCGGTTGCTGTAACCAAAGGCACAACACCAAGAATAAAGGCAAAAGAAGTCATCAAAATAGGTCTTAAACGTAGTTTCGCTGCTTCGGTGGCTGCTTCTACCAATGCACGTCCTTGGTCTTCAAGCTGTCTAGCAAACTCTACAATTAGAATAGCATTTTTACTTGCTAAACCTACCAATACTACCAGACCAATCTGAGTAAGTATGTTATTGTCTTTTCCTGAAATGTCTACACCTATCATAGCAGAAAGTAAACACATTGGAACAATTAAGATAACTGCCAGTGGTAAAAGCCAGCTTTCGTATTGGGCTGAGAGTAAAAGGAATACAAAAAGCACTGCCAAACTGAAAGCGATAACTGCTGTATTACCCATTTTTTTCTGCTGATAAGCAATCTCTGTCCATTCGTAACTGATACCTTCTGGTAAAACTTTATCGGCTAGTTTTTCCATTGCTGAAATTGCATCACCAGAACTTTTACCTTTTACCACATCGCCAACAAGCTCAGAAGCAGGGTAGAGGTTATACCTCGGCATTCTAGAAGGGCCCGCAATGTTTTTAAAAATACCTAGTGAGCCCATCGGCACCATTTCTCCATTGTTATTTCTCACTTTTAGTCTCAAAATGTCATCAGGTGTTAATCTGAAAGGTGCATCCGCTTGCGCTGTAACTCTAAATGTTCTTCCTAGATAGTTAAAGTCGTTCACGAAAGCTGAACCCAGATATATTTCAAGCGCATTAAAAACCTCGTTTACTGGTACACCTAATTTCTCTGCACGAACTCTATCGAAATCGAAATATAATTGTGGTGTTCCGGTGTTAAAAAATGAGAAAACATTTGCCAAAGCAGGGTCTTGGTTTGCTGCAACTGCTAATTCTGTTGTAGCATCTTTTAAAGCTTCTACACCGCGACCTTGTCTGTCTTGCACCATCATTCTAAAACCACCTGCATTACCAATACCACGGACTGGTGGTGGTGGAATTACAACTACATAAGCTTCTTCTATCGATGCCATGCTTTGTCTCATATTATTGAGAATATCCTGATAGGAGAGTCCCATTTCTTCACGCTTGTCAAAGTCTGCCATCATGGTAAAGATGGTTGCCGCATTGGATGCATTGGTGAAACTTGCCCCATCGAATCCTGCAAAAGCAATCGCATTTACAACTCCTTCAGTATGTAACAATTTGTCTATGGCTTTCTGAATAGTTTCATCAGTTCTTGAAAGCGATGAACCCGGAGGTAACTGTAAAGCAACTATAAAATAACCTTGATCTTGGGCTGGGATAAAACCAGTTGGTATTCTATTGAATTCAATAACTGTAACTACCATTAAAACCAAATAAACTACACCAACTGCTGCACTGTATTTAATCAGTTTGTTTACTAGTTTTCCATATCCACTCGAAAGGTTTTCCATAAATCGATCAAACCATTTAAGAAATATTGTAAATGGATTTCTAGATTTAGATTTTTTGGAATGATCATCTTCCTTCTTGTGTGCTTTTAAAAGTAAAGCAGACATTGCCGGGCTTAAAGTTAGCGATACAAATACTGAGATCATGGTGGCTACAGAAATAGTTACTCCAAATTGTCTGTAAAACTGTCCTGATATTCCTTCTAAGAAAGTTGTAGGGATAAATACCGCGATCAAAACCAAACCAATTGCCAATACGGCGCCACCTACTTCACTCATAGTTTTTCTAGCTGCCTCTCTTACACTCATGCCATTACTTAGGTTGAGTTCCATATTTTCTACTACCACAATTGCATCATCCACAACAATACCAATTGCCAGTACCAAACCAAATAGTGTGAGGTTATTCAAAGAGAAACCAAGTGCAGACATTACTGCAAATGTTCCTATTAATGAAACAGGTATTGCTAATATTGGAATAATAGTCGCTCTCCAAGTTTGTAGGAATAGTAATATTACCACGATTACGAGTATTACCGCTTCAAAAATTGTGTGTCCCACCTCATCAATAGATTCTTGAATAAAGCTAGTAGGATTATAAGCAATGTCATATTCTAATCCTGAAGGAAAGCTTTTAGAAAGCTCTTCCATAGTAGCTTTAATCTGATCTGCTGTTTCTACAGCATTGGTACCCGGGCGTTGGAATACTGGCAGTGCCACTGCTTTTTTATCTCCAAGGTAACCTCTGGTTGCATAGCTAGCAGCTCCTAATTCTACTCTACCAACATCTTTTACTCTTACAATTCTTCCGTCTTTTCCAGATTTTACAATGATGTTTTCAAACTCTTCAATCTCTTGTAATCGTCCTTTAGTTTGCACACTTAACTCAAAAGCATGTTGGTTTCCAGTAGGAGGTTGGTTTAAGTTACCACTGGCAATTTGAATATTCTGATTCCTTAAAGCCGAAAGTATTTCCCCTGCAGACAAATCCATGGAAGCAATTACATCAGGATTTAACCAAATACGCATAGAGTATTCGCTGGCACCAAACATGCCCATATTACCAACACCTTTAATTCTTGAGATTACATCTTTTACTTGTAAAGTAGCATAGTTTGCGATGTAAATTTGGTCGTAAGTATCATCCGGTGAATACATGTTGATTACCAACATTAAGTCTGGTGAATTTTTACGGGTTGTTACACCCATTCTTCGCACTTGCTCTGGTAAACGTGGCTCTGCAATTGCCACCCTGTTTTGAACAAGTACCTGCGCTTCATCTAAGTCTGTACCTAATTCGAAGGTAACTGTGAGGGTCATTACGCCATCTGCTGTAGATTGAGAAAGCATGTACAACATGTCTTCTACACCGTTGATTTCCTGTTCAAGTGGAGTTGCCACCGTTTTGGAAATTGTTTCTGCACTTGCGCCGGGATAGTTCGCTGTAACAACAATGGTTGGTGGAGCCACTTCCGGGTATTGAGATACTGGCAAAGAAAAGTAGGCCAGTGTTCCTATTATAATAATTAAGATAGATATTACCGATGCCAGTATAGGCCGATCGATAAAAGTATGACTAAATTTCATGCTATTTCTTTTAGATTTAGGCAAGAGATTCCCAGGGTTAAGAGAATCTCTAACCTGTGTTTTTCACGGCTTGTTATTGTATATTTTTAGTTCTTTGTAAGTCCTACAATCTCTCTAGATTCAGGAGCTACTGTCATCCCAGGTCTGATTTTCAAGATGTTTCCGGTGATAATCTGATCATCAGTACTTAGGCCACTTCTTACAATCCTCAGGTCTTTATTATACAATGGACCGAGTTGTACTGGCTTTGCTTGCACTTTGTTACTATCGGCTAAAACGAACACGATTTTTTGAGATTGATCTGTTCCAATAACCGCATCTGGTATCAGAATAGCTTCATGTTCACCTGTGCCAGCAAGCTTTGCACTACCAAACATCCCTGACTCAATCGAATAATCTGAGTTCTGTAAGATAGCTCTTGCCTGTATCGTTCCTGTACCCAAATCCACCTCGTTGTCTGTAAAATCCAGTTTGCCTTCGTGAGTAAATCCCTCTTCGCCCAAAAGCTGTATGGTTACTCTTGAGCCTTCTATGTTTCCCTCGTTATAACTAGAATATTTGTTAAATGCAGACTCGCTACCTTCGAAGTAAAAATAAATTGGGTCTAGCGATACAATCGTTGTGAGCAATGTTGCCTGATCGGTTCCACCGCTAATTAAGTTACCAGCATTCACATAATCTTCACTCACTTTTCCAGAGATTGGTGCCCTTACTACAGTAAATTGCAGATTAAGCTCCGCATTGCTTACATTAGCTCTGGCAGCTTCTACTTGTGCCGATGCTGCATATAAAGCTTGTTCTCTGCCGTCAAACTCCTCTTGAGAGATGGCTTTAGAACCTTGTAAAGACTTTACTCTTTCAAAAGAACTTTGTGCTTGTTTCTCTTGTGCTTTAGCTTGTTCCAATTGTGCTTTAGCTTGCTGTAGAGCGATATTAAATGGTCTTTGATCAATAATGAATAACACATCACCTTTCTTTACCATATCGCCATCTTTAAACTTTACAGCATCTATAAAACCACTCACGCGGGCTCTTACTTCTACGCGTTTCATTGCTCTAAATCTGCCAGAGTATTCATCCCATTCTGTTATATTCATTTTAACTGGGTGTGCTACTGGTACAGAAAGATATGATGCAGGTGCACTGTCTGGGCTATTAGCAGAGCTACAGCCGATCATAACAAGTCCAGAAAGCATCAATAATATATTTATAGGATTTTTTAATAAACTTCCTTGTTTTGAGATTTCCATTTTTAACACCATTATATTTAATAAGTTGAATTCAATAGCTTATAGCTATTTATTTTGTTGAATTAAGATAGTTTGATAGTTCTGATGCCTTTCTTTTAAGATGGATACCGGTTTCCAAACACTTCAAAAAAGGCAATACGATGCCAACCTACTTAAGGTAGCATTTTTTATCAGGAGGTTTTCACCTCTCAAAAATTGTGGTTTCTTAAGTTTAAAATCTATTTTCTGAATTGTAGCAAAGCAATGTTGTTTAAGGAGTTCGTCTTTTAATATTCCCTAGGTTTTGTAATCTTCAATGCAAAAGTAAATTTTGCAAGTAGGGTATGGTTAATAAAATTCAAACTGATAGTTGTATAAATCAAACAATTTGCATTTTGCTATGTACTTATTTTGCTTTTAGAAATTTAAGCTACATCATAATTTATGGGATTTCAATTAGTTTATTGACACTTAATATATATGTAAGGAATATAAGCTATATAGTTATAGCCAAGTATTTTAACGCTAAGTTATTCGAGAATTCAGAAAAAAATCAACTGTAATTCTAACAGGAAAATATAATAAAATCTATTGTGAACATGACTTTCTGATTTACGTAAGTATTTCAATTAAATATTTGAGTAAGTAAGATAAAGTTAGCCTATCAAATAATTTTTGACAATTGACAAATCAAGGAAGTAAATGTATATTATAGTTATTAATACCTCAAAATAGTTATTTTTACTTTGTAGGTAGTTCGTTTAAATACATTTTAACTTTGATTGTGGCTAAGAAATAATGTTTTTCTTTTATAAATGGATAACGATCTCTTACTAACAGTTAAATTAAGAATAAAAATTAATTCTTGATAGTTTGTAAATTCAGGATAAGTAAAAAGAGCATAAAGTTTTACTTTATTCTCTGTAATAATTCATTGCCTTGCTTATATTAATTAGTAGTAATAATTGTATTGTGAGGCAAATATATAGATATATCGAAATATTTCAATATATCTATGTAAAAAATTTTTAAAAATCTTTCAGTTTTTCTAAAAACGCTATGTAATCGCCCAAAACTTCTTTATTGAGGTTGTATCTAACATGTCTTCCATCTTTAGAATAAGTAACCAAATCGGCTTCTAATAGCTGTTTCATATGATGAGAAACAGATGGTTGAGCCAAGTCTACCATTTTATATATATCTGTACATTGTAAACAACTTGCTTGTTTCCCCAACGCAAGTAAAACTTTCAGACGGTTATCATCCGCTAATGCTTTTGATATTTTTTTGATTTTTGAAAGTTCCATATAGCCCTCTTTATTTATATGTTTTAACACGTAAATATAATAATTAATACGCTAGGTTAAAACTGGTTTTAGTATCCTTAAACAATTTTCAATATACTGAAAGTTCACAGCTAATGTAAACTTTCAATTAACTTTTAATAATTATCGCTATTTATCAAGTAAAATTTTCATTTAGATGAAATATAAAACCATTTAAAAACACAAAAGCTAAAGCCAAATGACTTTACATAGTTATGTGATAATAAATGGTGTTTTACCATATAGCTTCTATATATCAATTCATTTTAGGCATTAAAAGTTTATTAATTTAGAATTAGAAGTCTAATAGTTGAAAATTTGTTCATGTTTTTTGAACTATACCAGACAGTAAAAATATACTGCTGTACTTTGTTTACCTGTTACATTTATTGGCATTAAATGCACACTTAAACATTATCTATTTTTAGTACAAATCGTATTTTGCAAAGTAAAATGATATTCGTACTTTGTGTAAACTTGATTTTTTAAAAATAGAAGATGAAAAAAACAATTTACTTCTTTGGTGTACTTGCTGCCCTTTATGCATGTCAGCACCCAACTGAAACAACAGAAACAGAGCAAAATTCAATTATTGACCAATCGGCTAAAAATCGGCTAGATTCCACTCTCCAATCTTTTGTACAAGACAGTATTGTTGCCGGAGTATCGGCTTTAATTTTTGAGAAAGGCAAAGAGGCCTATTTCAATGCTTATGGCTATGCAGATCGAGAAGCAGGTGTACCTATGGATCGAAATACGATAGTCACCATCTATTCTATGACCAAGCCAATTACAGGAACAACTTTAATGACACTGTATGAAAAAGGCTTATTTAAACTGGAAGACTCATTGGCTAAATTCGCACCTGAGTTCGCAGAAATGCAAGTAGCAACAGGTTTGGATAATGAAGGAAATATGATTTTAGAACCTGCCAACAGAGCAATTACCATTGCTGATATAACTAGACATACTGCCGGATTTTCTACCCGTGCTGATTTAGGTTTAGATAAAGCATCACAAGAAGCGGACTTACTGAACATGGAAACCACTTTGAGTGACATGGCTGGTAAACTCAGCAAATTACCGCTTGGGTATCAGCCTGGCCAGCGTTGGGAATATGGTATTTCTGTAGATGTGCAAGCATATCTTGCTGAAAAATTAGCTGGAAAACCATTCGATGAATATATGAAAGAAGTAGTGCTCGATCCTTTAGACATGTCGGAAACAAGTTATTTTGTGCCAGAAGATAAAAGAGACAGGGTTGCCGCCATTTATTATAAGACAGATACCAGTCTAAGCAGAGTTCCTGATGAGCGTATCCATACCATCAATTACGACCATTGGCCAATGAAACCCGGCGGTTGGGGATTAAAATCTACCATAGATGATTATATGACATTTGCTCAAATGCTAGTGAACGAAGGTACTTATAATGGTAAAACTATTTTGAAACCTGAGACTGTGAAAAAGATGGCGACCAATCATTTACCACCAGTTGAAGATAGCCTTTGGTTACCAAGTAAAGGTAGAGTTGGCTTTGGGATAGATTTCGCCGTTCGCACAGAACCACCAATGACACCAGAAGAAATGAATGGCATGGTAGGGGAGTTTTTCTGGGATGGAGCAGCCAGTACTTTGTTTTGGGTTGATCCTGAAAATGATTTAACCGCAGTGCTGTTTTTTCAAGTAATGCCATTTCAAGGGGGTGTTCATAAGAAATTTAAAGATGCAGTTTATGGATCTATAAGTCCTGAGAGTTTGTAGTAATTTTTATTATTGATTGACTAATGACTGAAAATAAATTTTGGGATTTAATTGAGGATGCATGGAATTCAGCTCCTGAGTTTAAAGAAAAAAGACTAGATCAATTAAAAGAAGATGAGTATTGGGTAAATGAACTTGGAGTAGAAATTGAAAAGGTAATTAGTGACAAAGTTTTTCCAAAATTAAAATTGGTTTTAGTCAAATTTTCAAAAGAAGAATCATTTGAGTTTAATAGAATTTTAGAACGTTTACTATATAATTTAGATAGAGAAGAAGTACATAGATATCTTGAGGGAGGAAATGATGGTTTTCTATATGCAATGGGATTTGTTGTTGCAATGGGAAGAGAATATTATTATCTAATTAATCAATTTCCTGAAAAAGGAGCGCCATTAGTATCTGAAGAATTTGCCTACATGACTAGAGCGCTTTATCATCAATTATATGATGATGAAAATAGGGGAATATTTGAAGTAGATAGAGAGACTGGATCAAACGTAAACGGCTGGAAGTAAAGACAAAAAAAGATTTTTGTACTAAAATAGAGAGCTTATAGGCATTTAATGTTTATAAGCTTTTTATTTTTTTAATTCTCCTTTTACATAATCGATAAAAAAAATCGCAATTTTAGTTAACTAGCTAACTAAATTATTATATTTGTTAACCAGTTAACTATTTGAGCCATGAATCAAGATTTTTTAAGAGAATTAGAGTTTTTAGGTGTAACAGCAAGAATCAAAAGGTTAAGCGATTCTTTATTTTATAGTATTAAAGAATTGTATGCGCTTGAAGGCATTGATATAGAACCAAGTTGGCATCTAGTTTTTTTGATCTTGAAAGAAGAACAGAAGATTTCGATGATAGAGCTGGCTAGAAAGTTAAACATATCCAAACCTGCATTAACCAAGATGATTAATAAGATGGCTCAAAAAGAATATGTAGCCATTCAACCTGATGAAACTGATAATCGAAAAAAACTAGTCGGCCTCTCAGAAAAGGCATATATAATGTTGCCAAAGTTTGAGAGAGTTTGGGATGCTGGTCAAAAAGCGGTGCAGCAAATGTTAGAGGATAATGCTCATTTTATGTCTGCACTCAAAGAGTTTGAAAAGCAACATTTCGAAAAGAGTTTTAAAGACAGGGTATTAGAACAACTCAATAAGTAAAATTTCTCATCTACAATAATTCAAATTAAGTGAATCATTAATTTTTGTATGCTATGGTTAATATTGGCAATACTCCATTACTCAAACTGGAAAAACTCACCACACCTGATTGTGCAGATGTTTATGTGAAATTCGAAGGGGCTAACCCTACAGGTAGTATGAAAGATCGAATGGCACTTTCTATGATCGAAGGAGCAGAGCGAAGAGGAGAGTTGAAACCGGGAGATAAAGTCGTTGAATACACAGGTGGAAGTACGGGAAGCTCATTGGCAATGGTTTGTGCAACAAAAGGTTACCAAGCACATTTTGTATCCTCTAATGGATTTTCTGAAGAGAAGCTGCAAACAATGCGGGCATTTGGTGCAACGGTTGAAATAATACATGCAGAAAATGGTGTATTAACGGCTGATGTGTTGAATAAGATGATAGCCAGAGCCAAAGAATTGATACAAGAAACTGGCGCTTTTTGGCCTAACCAAATTAACAATCTTGATAATAAAAAAGGTTACCATGCAATGGGCAAGGAAATATTAAAAGGTTTGGGTACCGATATTGATGAGTTTGTGGCTGCTGTTGGTACAGGTGGATGTATTTCTGGTAATGCAGAAATTTTAAAAGAGCAGATTCCAACTATGCGAACAATTGCGGTTGAACCTTATCATGTTCGAAATATTTCTGGAGGAGATACCAGTGGCAAACACAAATTAGAAGGTATAGGCTTATCTTTTGTTCCCAATATTTTAAGAACAGATTTGATCGATAATGTCATTTCTGTGAAAGATGAAGATTCTTATTTTACTGCCAACGAACTTGCAAGAAAAGAAGGGATTTTTGGTGGTATTACTTCTGGGGCAAATGTTTGGGCAGCATTACAAAGAGCGAAGAAGATTGGACCCGGTAAAAAAATTGTAACGGTTATTATCGACTCTGGCCTTAAATATTTAAATGGAGATTTGTACAAATAAAAAACGAGCCGATTAGGCTCGTTTTGATGTTGCTTTGTGATAATTAAACTAGCTTGATAGTAAGTGTTATTTCTGTATTTAAAAGCTTAGATATCGGACAAATTTCTTTTGCTTTTTGTGCAATTTGCTTGAACTCTTCTTCTTCAATTCCATCTACATGTCCCACTAGCTCTAATTGTATTTTTGTAATAGTACCGTCTTCAAAAGAAAGTTTTGCTTCGGTGTCGAGGTTGCCAGGAGTGTAACCTTTTTCACTCAAAAGAAAACTTAACTGCATAGTAAAACAACCTGAATGTGCTGCTGCAACCAATTCTTCTGGGTTGGTGCCTACGCCTTCTTCAAATCTTGTTTTAAAAGATAATTGTGTGTTGTTCAAAGTAGTACTTTGTGTACTAATTGTACCTTTACCTTCCATTCCAGTACCTTTCCAGTTTGCATTTGCTTTTCTTGTGAATTTCATGATTAAATTAATTTAGAGATTTTGTTTCGATTTATGTTTCTGTTTTTTCTTATTGATGATTCAAAATTAGCGGCATGGTTATTATAAATCAAATTGATATATTTTTATCTTTATAAATAATATTTATAATCATGACGATACAGCAACTCAAATATATTGTGACTTTAGATGCAGAAAGGCATTTTGCCAGAGCTGCAGAGGCTTGTATGGTTTCTCAACCGGGACTCACCATTCAGCTTAAAAATTTGGAAGAAGAAATAGGTATCAAACTTTTCGATCGGTCTAAAGTACCGCTAAAACCAACCGTAGTAGGAGTGGAGATCATCAACAAAGCCAAGAAGATTCTCAGAGAAGTGGATGAAATCCGCGATTATGTAATTAATGAGAAGAACAAACTTGAAGGAACTGTTAAGGTTGGAGTTATTTCTACGCTTTCGCCATATCTGGTGCCGATGTTTATTAATAATTTGAAAGCTTCTGTTCCCAAAGTAAAGTTTATAATTAAAGAGGCTTCTACTTTTCAGTTGATGAATGATGTAGAAACGGGAGTGCTCGATGTGGCATTAATGGCAACGCCAACAGGTAATGCAAACCTAAAAGAATTTACCATTTTCCATGAGCCATTCGTAGCCTATCTGCATCAAGAGCATCCGATGGCAAGTGAGCCATTTTACGAAATGCGGGAAGGTGATCAAAAGGAATTATTGCTGTTACAAGATGAATATTGCTACAATGCACAATTACTAGACATCTGCGAATTAAAAAATGACAAGCAAATTAAAGAGCAGTTTAGTTACGATATCAATTCGATTGAAACCTTAAAAAATCTGGTAAGAGCAAAGTTGGGTTTTGCTATTTTGCCTCAATTGTCTATTCTCAACGAGCAGCAAAATTCCATGTATAAACCTTTTAAAGAACCCAAGCCAGTACGAGAAATTAGTTTGGTAGTGGCCGATACTTTTTCTAAAAAGTTGTTACTCGAAAAAATGAGCCAAGCAATTTGGGATAGCTTACCAGAAGAATTACAACAAGGTTTTAAATACAAAAAAATAAGGTGGAATGACTCACCTTATTTTAATAGGGCCTCCTTGAAAATTGATTAAGACCAATAAAAAATAAGAGTTGGATAGATAAAGTTCAGCTTTTTTTTGTTTCAAATCTTGGTACCTGCTGTTTTGGACTATTTAAAAAGTACAATACTGTGAGTAATCCTATTGATAAAACTGGAAAATATTGCTTTTGGATAGTATAGACACACTCATCCCATAGGCTTTTCAGCTTTAGGTTTAGGCGGCCTGAAGTAGAGGGGCTTGTTCTGATTTCCTTTTGCTGATCTTAACGGCATTGGCCATCATAACTGCGAAAAAAACGTGTATCATTTCTCGTTTTTCTCCTTTAACCTTGATCTTATTGAGGCCATAAGCTGTTTTATGCACGCCAAAACTTCCCTCCATCACCGTGGCTCTTTGGCTAGAGATGAGACTTCTGAGTTGGCTTTCAGCAGGGTTGTTTACTTTAGGACCTTTCTTTGGAAAGCAGGTAAATATCTTCTTTTCTGTTAAATACTTCCTGTTTTTGTTGGTGGCGTAAATGCGATCTGCTCCTAGTTGATGAAGTGAGCCAAATATCGATCTATGTTTTAAACTACTTAATTTCAGTCTGGTACTTTCATTAAAAGCGCGGAACTCCATGGTATCGATAAAGCAGATACCATCCACCTGAAGCAGGTGTGCCTTCATTCCGAACTCAACCCTTTTAGCTTCTTTACCTCGCACTATCGGCCTAACATAAGCCTTGGGAAGTGATACAATCCTGTTTTTCAATTCTTTAGCTGGATGCTGCTGCAAGAATTGCTGTTGCTCGATTATCTTCTTTATAGTTTTTAGATATGTTCTCTCATGTAAGTGAAGCTGTATTTGTGGATTTTCGTTAAGTAGGCATTGCAGTTGCCCCAATCCTTTGGATAGTAGATATATCAATGACTTTTTACGCTTGCGACCAGCTTTATATGTCTTTTTACGACTACGATCATAAGACATCTGCATGCGCTTTTGATCTATATATTTGGAGCCAGGTCGTTTTACTCCTAATATTTTACAGTATCTGTAAAGCTGCTTTTCAAACACCCATTGGCAGCTCTCCCAGAGCAGCTTAACATCGGTAGGAAAACGAATATAACTCTCATAACAAGTAGCATCCATTAAGAGCACATGCGTATTATGCATGTCTGTTTTCCAGTGTTGGAGTAGTACCTCTTGAAGTTGTTGCCAATCAGTATGGTCCGCCATATACGTCCTGATTCGACTTAAAATGGCCTTATCCTTAATCTTTTGATGATCCTGTAGCAATTTATTGCAAAATAGCTGAAGGCTCCAATCGGTATTAAAGCGTGCTATGAGCTTTTCATCACTCAGGTTTAAATAGGCTTTTAGAAACATTAAGCCAAACATGCCCTGAGGCGAAAACCAGCTAGGAGCACCAGGGCCTTTATTTTTCTTAGGCAGACATGCAGAAAGTTGTTCCCAAGGGATGCTATCATAAACATTACCCAATTTACTACTCTTAAATAAATACCATTTTGGAGTTAAGTAATCTTGTGGTTGGAAAAGCTGTTGATCTCTCATATATTGTAGTGTTAATTGTGATTAGACACTACAATTTAACAAATCAAAAACCCCGAAAAAAGCTTTTATTAGCTAATTGCGGGGTTTTATTTTATACATTAATGCATTTAAAACCTTGATTTTCAATCCCTTTTATTTAAAAGGTAAGGCCTTTAATAAGATTTTGAAAGGAGCGAAAGGCTAATATACATTATATGGTAATTTGATAAATTGTTACAACAAAGAGTTAGCAAAAGCGGTAATCACATTTTCTTTTTCCTGCATTCGTTCAAAAATCCATGCAATAGCTGTAATGCCTGTTATCACTGCAAATGACATTCTAATTACAGAATAGTACTTCCATTTGCTGGCTAATAACAGTGGAAAGAAACAAACCATAATTATAAGTTGCATGCTTTCAATTCCTAAGTTAAAACCCAAAACACTGAGTAAACGAGCTTGCCAATCGAGGTTCATTGACGAAAGTGAAATAGAAAATGCCAAACCGTGAATTAGCCCAAAACTAGCTGCAACCAATGGTTCTCTTTTATTAAATATGGGTTTGATACAGTGAATAGCAGAAATTAAAATAGAAACAGCAATTAATACTTCGATGTATTGTGCTCTAAATGGTATAAGATCAAAACTACCAGCTAAAAGCGTAATTGAATGACCAATAGTAAAGGCAAAACTGATCTTTAAAAACCTGATTAAAGTAAAGCTAAGACCTTGAAAACCTGTCCAGTTTTTATCCTGTACAGTAAGTGGAGCAACAAGTAAAAGAGTTAGTAAAAACAAGATATGATCTAAACCCACTCTTATATGTTCCATTCCATATAGAAACATAGCCCAAGTTCCTTTAAACCAACTTCCTTGTTCTAAATCAATTTTTAGTGGATTGATGCTATTTGTATTATAATCTGTTTCTATTACCCCAATCGGACGAGCTGTTTTGTCAGAGATTAAACCACTGTTCCAATCATATTTTAAGAATACAAGTACCTTATGGGTGATTACTTGGTGGATAATCGCATTATATACAAAACTAAACTGACGCATTTCTTCCGAAGTAGGAGGGATGAGTTCAAAGTGAATCTCTAGTTCAGAATAGTTACCAACTTCACGGTCATATTCATCTACCTTTTTATAATCTTTAATAACTGTTTGCCAATTGTTATTTGCAGTAGATGCTAGTATATGTTGACTGAAATATGCCAATATAAAAGAAGAATCTATCTGAGCTTCATTATGCATGGTGGCATCCATTAATACAATAAATGGCATTTTGGCAGTACCTGAAATTGTTTGATCACCTACAGACAATTCAATTACGGTATTAGGCATTGGATGTCCTAATGCTTGCTTTTGAAAAGTAATAAGCGCAAACATTATAAGCATTTTTAAAACTAATATCTTGTGTTTATTCATTTTTTGTGCTGTTAGCCAATTTTAGAAAAATACTCTTCTAAGTTTTTAGAAGAGTATAAACTCACATTCTAGCAATGTTGATTGTTGTAATTTTTATCCTTCCCAATAAACTCTATTGCTAAATTCTTCTCTAACTTGCTCAGTCCAATATTCAACTTCATCGCTGCTTATCACTCCATTTTCAACTCCTTCTTCAATAAATGGAACAAAACTATTAGTGAGTGATTCTATTAAATTTTCAGGATCGAAATCGTAGTTTTCACAAACCATAGCCAAGTTATAGCCATAGTTTTCCATAAACGTATGCATGTTGTTATGAGAGATGCCAAGAAAAGCGATAAGTACATTTTCTATAGGAGCATGGCCACGATGTAAACCCAAACTACCTTCTCCCCAAGCAGTGTCTACCAAGTCATCTAGGTCTGATGTTGTATTCACTTTCCCATCGAAAGCAGCCCCACCACCTGTACCATTGGCTTGTAGATTGGTTATTACATCTCCAGTTCCTGTAGAGGTTATACTACTCACCGAACCAGAAGTCTCAAGTGTATCAGAATCATCTGAACACGCTACGAAAATGCCCACAAGCATCAAAACCACATAATTAACTGATAAGATGGTTATCCAGCTTTTTTTCATGATATTAAAATTTGGTTATAAAAAAGGGATTTTTTAGTCCAAAAAGTATTAGCAAATTAGAGATTCAACTTTTCCGATTAATAATTTCTTATAAAAACCTGCTTCGTTTAATCGAAGCAGGTTATGTCTATAGTTTCTAAGATTAATTGGATTTAGTTTCCTCCATAGTCGGTTAATTTATCTCTCCAAACTGAGTGTGGGTGTGTGCCAGATAAGATTACTCCATTTTGGCAAGAGTACTCAATCCAAACAGATGGCCCGTCTATTCTTACATAATCATTTCTTGTAGTGAGATCGGTAGTTCCAGAATAAGAAATGTAAGTCTCATCTAGTTCGTTGGTATATTTTGTCATAATATCCTCTGAACTAGCCACGTCATCTACATAAGTTTTTATAGCTGCTAAAACTAGCTCTTGTTGCTCACTCGTTAATTCGCTACATACAATTCCAGAAGAAGTAGATGGGAAGTTATCATCTTCTTGAGGGCCTGCAATTACATCACCAAAAGTAGAACTCAATTTTGCTGAAGCTAATTCACTTGTGCTTAAGCCTTCTAACATGGCAGTAAGCGCATTTTTCTCTTCTATAAGTGGCTGATATGTATCTCCTTCCCAAGAGAAAGCAAAATAAGGTTCGATACCTCTAAAAGACGGTGTAGCACCCACTAATTCACCATCGATGTAAGTATTTGCAAAAGCCATATGGTGACCACCAAACTGAATTTCGAAAGTACCTGTTTCTGCTGGTGTTCCTAAAAAGGCTAGATAATAGTTGTCTTCTCCATAAGCAGAACCACCGCCGTTTTCTTGCAAATAATCATCTGCATATAACATTTGCTGTAATTCATCCCAGCCTTCGTTTTCTGTTGTTCCAGATACTTCTGCCAATAAAGCTTTTGCAGATTCAACCTGTTCGTCTGTCATATCTCCAAAAGTAAGTCCGACCCTTTCGGCATTTGGTAGGTTAGACCATTTTTTGGCTTCGGTAATTGAATATGACCTTTGCACGGTTGAAAGTTGAGAAGAACTCAATAAAGCTTTAAATTCATCAGCCATACAAACAATCTTTTCAATGCCAGATAGACTACTGCAATCTGCAGAATAAACTGCACTCACAGTTAATTCTGCAGTACAAGTTTGCTCTAAGAATGAAATTTCAAATGTAGCTGTACCTGAGCTTACTGGTGTACCAGTAATGTTATAAGTAATACTGCCAGAACCGTCGGCTAATGTTCCTGCTTCCAAATTAGCCGTTAAACCTTCCACACCGGTAGATTCAACAGTATCGGTAGCTTCGTAGGTTAAACCGTTGCCGCCACTATAAGGCACTGTGAGCGTAGCAGTGTATTCTACTCCGCTAGTAGCTGTTGTAGAGAATGCAGCTGAACTGCAATCTAATGAAGTGATTGTTGCTGTTGTATCTTCTTCCTCCTCATCTTCTGTTGATTCTTCTACAGTTAATGTAAGCGTACAAGATTGATCACCAAAAGTAATGGCAAATGATGCTGTTCCAGCATCTTCTGGTGTACCTGTGATGGTATAAGTAAAACTTCCGGCTCCATCTGCTAACGTTCCTGCAACAAGTATGGCGCTTAATCCTTCTACGCCTGTAGATGCAATTGTGCTACCAGCACTGTAAGTTCCTTCATTACCTCCAGTATATGGGACAGATGCAGTTGCTGAATAAACTTCTCCATCTGTTGCAGTGGCAGAAAAAGTAGCAGAGCTACAGTTTAACGATGTGATTGATACTTCTTCAGTTACAACTTCATCATCTTCTTCGCAGGCACTTACTACTATAAGCATAGTAAATAAAGTTGCCAAAAATGCATTGAATATTCTTTTCATTTTTATGTGATGTGAATTGTTATTTATTGTGGTTACATTATGCTGTTTGAGGGAAGTTTTGAGTTATGACCATTTTAAAACTCCTAACTCAAACAGCAATTTTATTTATACAGAATCAGATTAATTATTTCCTCCGTAATCGCCATCTTTATCTCTCCAGATGGCATGTGGGTGAGTAGGTTGTAAGATTACTCCATTTTGAACTGAATACTCTATCCAGACAGATGGCCCATCTATTCGAATGTAATCGTTGCGAGTTTCTAAGCTTGTGGTTCCAGAATAGGCGATATATGTATCGTCTAATTCATTGGTATATTCAATCATTATCGCATCTGCATCATCTTCTGCAATATCTTCAACATAAGTAGCAATGGCATCTAAAACCAATGTTCTTTGAGCAGTAGTTAATTCACTGCAACTAATACCAGATGCAGTTGCTGGAAAATTATCATCTTCTTGTGGGCCTGCTATAATGTCTCCATAAGATGAGCTTAATTCTGCTGTGGCTAATTCATCTGATGAAAATGATTCGAGAATTGCAGAAAATGCGCTTCTCTCTTGTTCTTGTACTTGGCTAGTTTCTCCATTCCAAGTGAACTCTGCAAATGGTTCGATACCTCTAAAAGAAGGAGTTGCTCCAACCAATACACCGTCTGTATAGGTATTAGAAACTACTAAATGGTGTCCGCCAAATTGAATTTCGAAAGTGCCAGTTTCTGCTGGTGTTCCAAGAAAAGCAAAATAAAAGTTTGCAGCACCATAAGCAGAACCACCTCCATTTTCGCCAAGATATTCATCTGCATCTAAGTGCTTTTGTACTTCATCCCAACCTTCGTTGTCTGTTGCACTTAATATTTCCACTAATACTGCTTTAGCATACTGTATTTGTGTGGTTGTCATTTCTCCAAAAGTAAGCCCAACTCTTTCTGCATTTGGCAGGTTAGACCATTTCTTTGCTTCAGTTACTGTGTAATCTCTTTGTACAGTGGCTAATTGTGAGTCGCTAAGTAATGCTTTAAAAGCATCTGCTAAGCAAATAATTTTATCAATGCCACTTGTAGAGGTACAGGCTTCAACTTCTATAGGATCTGGGTTGTAAGTAGCATCTGATTCTGAGTCGGATGTAGAACTTGAATTCGTATCAGGGTCTACAGAATCGCTTTCGCTGCTACATCCAACAAGCAATGTAATTGCTAAGAAGCATGCGATTATTGGCTTTAAAAAATTCATAGTTAATATTATAGTTGATGTACATTAGTGAATAAGATAAATTGATAGTCATAAGAATATCTAACTTGTAACATAACTTTTAATATGAATCCCAAAAGAGTTTTAATTTGGTAAAGAGATTTTTATTGTAAGCTTAGTTTTATGTTAAATGTCCTTTTTAAAGTTTCCTATAAAGTTTGTGAGAAGCGCAGCAATTAGGTGAAAACTGAAGCGCTGTTGGTTATTTTTCCTATTGTAGAATGCTTCTATTCTATCATAAAATTACGGGCACGCGCAATCCAAGTGTACTTTGTACCGATAAACTCATAAAATGTATCGGTGAATAGCTACATTGTTTAATTTTTAGAATGAAATAGCCGCTTTAATTCTAAAGTTTATGGGGCTACCAAGTATATAATGTATCTCAGAAACTGAAGAAGTTTCACCTAGCAATTGACTGGTTGTGTAGAATTGGGTTTCGTCACATTCGGTGTTAAATATGTTTTCGACCACCATATTTAAACTCAAGTTCTTCCATTTGTAACCTACATTCGCATCGGTAATAAAATATCCCTCAGCGGTTACAGAATTATCTTCATTAGCAGGTCTATCGTGCAAATAGCGATAGCGTAATCCCGCACTTAAACCAGATGGGTGCTGCATTAATCATTAGGTTATTACTACTCTTGTATCATTAAAATGAAAACCCATGCCTGATTTTAAATACCATTGTAGGTTGTTATTTGGAGAATAAATAATGTTTAATTGATGCTGAATGGTGGTGGATGGATTGTATAAGTATTATCTTAATTCTGTTTTGTGTTTGCAGTTGATGTTACTGTTCTTCTAACTCTTTTAATCTGGCATCAAAAGCACTAAAATCTTTTTCTGTAAATAACAATTTGCCATCAGAGTTATAAATTTCTAATCTTTCAAGAAAGCTATTTTTATAAACATCGCGTGTTAGGTAACCTGTTTTAGTTTGTCTAACAAACCTAGTTCCTTGAATTCGACCATACGTGTCTATATAACCAATTGTATCGCCTTTATGGAGAAAGTATTGAATTTCATAAGTTTCAAAAATATTATTTGTTTTATTCAGGTTCTTGCCATTGATAACCACAGCAGACAAATTATCTGCATAAAATTCTAATTTGGAGAAATAAGCACAATAACATTCTTCAATTAAATATGATGGCATTTCTTCTACTAACAAAATTGTATCTCCATATTGTATTTCAGTTCTCATCATATCATCAATTGGTAACCAATTGATATTCAGTGTATCATTATGTTTTTCTAATTTTGGGAAAAAGTTTTTAATATTAATGCATTCTTCAATTACTATAGCTTCTAAACTCCAAATGCTATCTTGAACATTTATTAATTTGAGAATGCCTTCTTTTGGAGTTCTACCATAATAATCTGGAACATTACTAAAACAATGATAATCATATGAGATAGGCTGCACTAAATCTTCTAAGTTGTAATATTCATTATCATAACCCATTGCCACTTTAATGTATGAAGTAATATATGTAGTATCTGATTTACTTTGTGCAAAAGTGGTTAAATGAAGTGTTATGCTTATGAAAAATAGGAATATGATTTTGTTCATGAATGTCTAATAAGTGCTGCTTTTTTTAGCAATTTCGATCATGAGAGAAAGTTCTTCAATAATTTGATCTTTATCACCATTTCCTCCTGAATTTCTAAAATTTATTTTGCCTTCTGGAGAAATTACAAACTTGGTGGGAAGTGAACCAACTTTATAAGTTTTAGCTGATTCGCCTTTTTCATCAAGCATTACATTAAAAGCAAATCCTCTTTTTTGGAGAAACTGACTAATTTCTTTTTCATTTTTGCCTTTGTCTAAACAGATAAATAAAAACTCAACATCTGGCTCTGTTTTATATTTTTCTATAAGTTCTTTGTAAGCTGGAAAAGTCATAAGACACGGAGCACACCAAGTTGCCCAAAAATCAAGTACAACAACTTTATTTTTTAAATCTTCAAGAGATATTTTTTCTCCTTTAAGGTTTTTAAGTTCAAAGGATTGTGCAGGTGTATTCATCATTAATCCTTCCAAATATTCTTTTTTGTTTTTAACTAGCCCAGCTTCTAATGAGTCTATCTGAGGTGCATCTTCTTCATTTAAAAGTTTTTTTATCATATCTGTTGCCGTACCTTTCTCTATGGTTAATTTAGCTACCTCTTTGGCCGCTTTTTCGTCTCCAATAATTAAAAGGAAATCAACAATTCTATTATTTAAATTATAAATAGTATTGGCAAATTTACCATATTCTATTGCTTTATTGCAGGCAAATATTGCTTCTTGTTCTTTTCCAATTTTAAGCAGCAATTGCGCTTTTGTCATCCAATACTCAGCTACATCAATTTCTCTTTTTCTACGAATATCATTATCTGAAAGATCACTAAACATTAATTCTCGAAAATCGCGAGGTGAGTCCAATTTGTTAGTAGATAATTTAATAGCTTTAGTGATTAAAGCTAATGAAAGCGTGTCTTCTACATTATTTTTAGATTCTTTGACTTGGTGTTTTGCGTAATATTCATATACTCTTAACTTGTACCATTCATCATCTATTTCCTCTACCATCTTAAGCCATTTTGCTAAAGATCCTTCTTCTATAAAAAGTGTTAAAAGCCCCATTAACCTAACTGATTTTTCCAATTCAGCATAGGTGTATTTATTTATCCATGTTAATGAAAGAGGATAATCTTGAAAAATATTATCCATACTTAATGTTCTTTCTAATGTTTGGGGAGAGGAATCAATTTTTTCTTTTAGGCCTTTATCAAAGTATTTTTCTAATTTTTTATATGCATGAAGTTTCTCATTTAAGGTAGAAGCTTCTAGAATTTTTCTTTGTAAATGAATAGAGCCAACTTGAAATGCCCAATTTGAGTTGGGATGTATTTTCATATTTGTTTTTCGACAAGCCAATAGTTTTTCATTATCTCCTATATCCATATATATGCCACTCAAATCCCTAAGTGAACGGCTATCTAATAGTTCTCTTTGTTCAAATAACCAATCAGTTTTTTCAAGAAGCGCATTTTTTTCTTCCGGATTACCAAGATTAATTGAGTTGGAATATGTGCTGATATAATAAGCCGTAAGTTCTTCATTTTTAGTAAATTCTTCTTCTAGCATTTTCCTGCCTCTTTCAAGGTCTGGGTTACATGATGCTAACCAAGGTTCAAAAACATAGGGAACATAATTAGTGTTGATAAAACAATATTTAGCAATGGCAGCTTTTCCTCCAATTAATTCTTCACCATCATTATCTTTCAATATATAGCGATAACCATGACCATCGTAATTATCGTGTAAGTCATTCTCATCTTTGAAAATTATTAAATAAGATACACAACCATAATTGATTTTAAATTTTCCTATCCATTGATCTCCCTCGTACTTTAAGATTAGATCAATAGGCTTTCTAAATCTTCCTGTTTTTTCAAACAAATTAACTGTCGCAGAAATTACCAAAGAGCTATCTAGCGGTGTGCCAGTTGGTGTATAAGAAAATGTTACTTCTTGTTCCGGTTGAGGATTTTTAGGAGATATAATTAAATTCGATTGCCCAAAGACGACTCCTATATACAGGTGTAATAAGAATAAAAAGCCTATTAATTTTTTCATATTTACTTTGGTTTTTACTCATTCCGCAATGAGTCTACAGGATTTGATAGTGCAGTTCTTATAGTTTGAGAAAGAATGGTGAAGATGCCCAAACTAAACATGGTTAAAAAGCTAAAAAGCAGTATACTAGCGCCAATTGTAATTTTATAGGTAAATTCCGTAAGGATTAGATTGCCTAAAAAATAACCAATGGGCAACGCAATTAATCCGGCTAATAAAAGCAGATAAATAAACTCTTTAGATAGCAGCAGCACAAGCCCAGTAGTATTTGCACCAAAGGTTTTTCTAATGCCAATTTCTTTTACTCTGGCATTTGAACTATACAAAACAAGCCCCAGCAATCCTATGCAAGAGATAAACATTGCAGCAATAGAAAATATCCTGATAATTGACAAGTCTTCAGGATAGGAGAGATTCTCTTCTAGTTCATCTTCGTAAAAACTATATTCAACTTTTTGTTTTTCAAGCTTTCTGTTTTTGTTCCAGATATACTCAATATATGCTTCAAGTTCATCAGCTTTATTATTATTATTTCGATATTTAATGTTTAAAAACTTAAAGTTTTTTGGTGAATATCGGAGCCCCATTTGCCCAATAGGATGTTTTAACGACAAATAATTGAAGTCTTTTAATACTCCTGTTATTTGTAGTTTTAATGTATCGTTTATAGTAAGTGTTTTCCCAATAGCCTCAATGGTTGGGCCTATATTTAAAGTTTTGAGAGTCTTCTCATTTACTATAATATATTCTTCATTTTGCTCAGATGCTTCTGTAGGAAAGTTTTGTCCAGCTATTAAATCTAATCCCATATTTTCTATGAAATTGTGATCTACAAAATAGCTCAAAAAGCCAATCGGTTTATTTTGGTCGATGTGTTTAATTAGATCGTTTTGCCCCATAGAAACCAAATTTGTAGAAGTAGCCGATACCTTTTCAATTAATGAATGTTCTTCTAATTGACTGGCAATAGTATGGTAATCTCCATTTTGAAGTTTAAGGTTGATAATATTAGATTTATCAAATCCATAGTCGGCTTTAATGAGGTATTGAGTTTGAAATTGCATTACAAACAACAAAATTATAAATACCAACGAAAAGCAAAATTGGCTTACCATAGCCATTTTTCTCAAGTTGATACCTTGCAATGAACCGGTATGATTATTTGACCTAAATACATTATTGATAGATTTTTGAGAGAAGATAATGGCAGGAAATAAACCAGCTAATACGCCTACTAAAATGCTAAATAACAAAAACAAAATACATAACTCCAGATTAACTTCTATGTCTTTTAACAAATTTGAAAACTTTGGGTGCATCGACAAGTAATACATTAAAATAGAGCCTAGCAGAAGTGAAATGAGCGATATTAATATAGATTCGGTTAGGAATTGTATAAATATTTGGTTTGATCTTGCTCCCATGGTTTTTCTAATACCCACTTCTTTGTTCCTTTCCATTAAGGTTACAATTGATAAGTTGGTGTAATTGAAACAACCAATAACCAGTATTACAATGGCAATAATTGAGTACATTAATATTCCGCTTGCTGAGATTCCTATAAATGGGTCGTATAAGAGCTTTATTGGAAGTATGTTTGTGATTTTTTGTAATTGAAATGAACTGCTGATATTTTTATTCTCAAAAGTTTCAGATGGAATAAGCGATGATATTTTGCCCTGAAGTACTTCTGGATCAGCATTTTCCTCCAATAAAACATAGGTGTAACACTGACTGTAATTTGACCAGTTATTGATGTCTTCCTCAACTTTATTTGCTGTTATGAGCGATTGTAGCGCTTCAGTCGAAATATAAAAATCGTAATCTATATGTGTTTTAACATTTGAGATGTCAATCACCCCTGAGACTACAAAATCACCAAATTCTTTATGAGTTAAAACATTACCGAATGGGTTTTTATCATCAAAGAATTTTTGCGCAGCTTTTTGAGTAATTACAATTGAACGTGGATTTGAAAATGATTTATCTCTTTCCCCATAAATCATTTTAAAGTCAAAAATCTCTAAAAAAGTTTTATCTGCAAAAACACCGTTTGCTTTCACTTCTTTTCCATTAAAAGACAATGAAATATGGTTTAACTGTCTATGTGGAAACAATCGAACTCCCTTTTTGCATTCTGGATAGCTTTCGATGGCAGCGGGTAAAAGGGTAAATGGAGACCTTGCGATTTGTTGAGATTGCGTGTTTCCTTTTAGCAAGGTGGTTATTCTATAGATTTGCTCAAAGTCTTGATGGAAAGTATCAAAGTTTTGCTGATAATTTATTACTGCGATTAGAAACAAACCAATCGACATTCCGATAGACAAACTAAAAATACTGATCAGGGTAATTAATTTATTTCTGGTAAGATTACGAATTGCAGTAATAAGGTAATTTTTAAACATTTATGTATACTTGATATGTTAGAAAGCTTAGCTCAAAAAAATCATATAATAAAAAATGAAGCTATCTAAATATACTATTTTATTGTTACATAAATCAAGTGTGGATTAAATATTTAGAATAATAACTTGTCTTTATAAATTATTTACAATCACATTGATTGGCGATTTCTGCTGCTATAATATTCCAATAAGAATAAATCAGGAACCTAATGTATTTTGCAACTCATTTGCATATTTACTACTTACTGGCAGCTCTTTGCCATTGGTGAGTGTTACTTTTTGTTTGATGAATGATTTTATCTTTTGAATAGAAATAATAAAGCTCCTATGGACTCTAAAGAACTTGTCTGGGCTTAGCATTTCAGAAAGCTTTTTTAAGGGCATCAGTGTGGTAATACTTTCACCATCTTCCAGATAGATAGTGCAATAATCTTTGAGGCTTTCTATATAAAGTACCTCATCTTGCACAATTTTAATTTTCTGGTATTTAGCATAAACATAAAAAACTTCTGAAGGATTTTTAACTGTTCCGTGCTTGTATTGATAGTATTCTAGTGTTTTGTTAATAGCACGTTCAAAACGATCTTTAGAGATGGGCTTTACCAGATAATCCATTGCTTCAAGCTCGAAACCTTCGTAGGCATAGTTGCGGTATGCAGTTGTAAAAATCACAATAGGTTTATTTTCTAACGAAGCCACCAAATCTATTCCTGTAATATCTGGCATTTGAATGTCTACAAACAACACATCTATATCAGCTTTTTTTAAAAATTCAGCACCATTAATTGCATCTTCAAAAGTTTGAATCAACTCAAACGATGGAAAATCTTTGATGTATTCTTCAATTAATTCTAAAGCGAGTGGTTCATCGTCTATGGCGATACACTTTATTTTTTTCGTGTTCATGCTTTGTTTATTTCCAAGGTAACGGTAAATAATTGGTCTGCTCGATTTATCTCCAATATGTAATTAGATGGATAAACATGTTGCAATCTTTGTCTGGTATTTTTAATACCTATTCCGTTTCGCTCTTGTTTTGTCTGGTTATCGAAAAGGCGATTTTGGCAGAAAAAAGAAATTTTATCAGGCCTTGCCTCAATCTTAATTACAATTGGTGAAGCTGCGTGTTTGCTTATGCCATGCTTAAAAGCATTTTCTACAAACGTAAGCAAAATCATCGGGCTAATGCTGGTAGATTTTAAGCTGCCAGTTGCTTCAAAAGTAATATCTGCTTTTTTGCCCAATCGTAACTTTTGCAAATCAATATAATCCTTTAAACATTCTACTTCACGGATTAATGGTATACTATCTTCCCGCACATCGTCGGTTACAAAACGCATAATGTTAGACAGTTTCATTATACTATCGGCAGTTTTTTCATTGCCTGTAACCGCCAGAGTATAAATATTATTCAATGTGTTAAATAGAAAATGAGGGTTAATTTGTGCCTTTAAAAAGGAGAGTTCTGCTTTAGCCTTTTCTGCTTCCGCTTTGGTTACTCGTCTCTCTGTAACTTGCCAACGTTGGGTAGATTCAGTTGCTGTACTCAATGTTAATATTACTACCAAAATAAATAAACTTGTTACATCTCTAACGGCAAAAGGATTATCTGAACGTTCAGGGCCTTCTGGCCCAAAATCTCTTGGTGGTGGAAAAGGTCGGCTATCACCATTTCCTTCTCTTTTTTCTGGACCAGAAAAATCGTTATACGGCATCACAGAAGGTGGCAAAGTAATGTAGCCCAAACTTTTGGAATGTTGGATTAATGCATCGAATGGTTTTATAAAGAATACACAAGCTCCAATAGCGATGATGGAAACAACATATAAAATGTAATTATTTTTTAATAATAGTCTTGGTGCTAAAAATTTTGAATTGAGATAGAAAATGGCAAAATAACACAAGCAGAACTGCCAGTAAGCAAATGATTGTAGTAAAGAAAGAATATCATTTTTTTCTCCAGTTGTTCTTAATAAAGGAAAAGTAAAAAACAGCAGCCAGGCTGTAATGGAAATTAATCTGGTCGAACCTTTAAAGCGTGTCATCCTGTAATTTTAGCTAATAATAATATTAAAAAATACAGGTATCGCTATTCTGCCAAATTGTATAGATAAAAGATATAGGAATATAAAATTGTATACAAAATCAAATTGAAGAGTAGTAGAGTGCAGTATGGTAGAGGGTGGGCAAGGGAGTTGACTTGCGGCAGTATAAGAGTATACTTTACATAAAGGCACTTTTATAAACACAAAAAATATAGAAGTATAATAGGACAATATACAAGTTAATTTCTTCTAACTTTGTGAGAAGAACGAATGGTTACTAGATGGTAAAAATGAAACAATTTTTAGAGTCTTTTAATATTTTGACTAAAGAAGAAATAGAACTTTTTTGTGATTCTGTTATTCCCAAGTATTTAAAGAGAGGAGATTTTTATATTAAAGAGGGTAAAACTTGTAAAGAAGTGGCGTTTGTTGTTTCTGGCTTTTTCAGATCGTTTTATTACTCATCAGCAGGAGAGGAGGTAACCTATTGTTTTACTTTCGAGAATTCATTTATAACAGCTTATTCTTCTTTTATTTCTCAAACACCTACACAAGAAAATATTCAAGCTTTAATAGATATCGAACTGTTAACTATTAGTAGACAAGTAATTGAAAAATTAGAAAATAGTAGTAGTAATTGGTTAAGATTATTTAAACATTTGTCTGAGCAAGAGTATATTAAATTGGAAAAAAGGGTTTTTGTTTTGCAAAAAGAAACTGCCGAAAAAAAATATGCAGATTTGCTTCGTAACCATGCAGACTACTTAAATTTAATACCACTAAATTATCTAGCTTCTTACTTGGGCATCACTCAAAGACATTTAAGTAGATTAAGAAAATCGATGTCGAATTAGACAAATGTCCTTTAATGGTTCATGTGTAATATCTTCTTTTGTGTAAAAAAAACATGAAAAAGATATTAATAATAAACGGACACCCAGATAAAGAAAGTTTTAATTTTGCATTGGCCGATGCCTATATTAATGGAGTATCGAATACAGCGGCAAAAGTGAGTCATATAAATTTAATCGATCTTAATTTTAGCCTAAATCTAAAGTTTGGCTATCGGAAAAGAACAGAGATGGAGCCTGACTTATTAGATGCGCTAAAAAAAATTAGAGAGGCAGATCACATCGTTTGGGTTTTTCCGATGTGGTGGTATGGTTACCCTGCATTAATGAAAGGTTTTATCGATCGTGTTTTTCTTCCCGGGATTGCATTTGAATATGTTGAAGGCAAGGCTTTTCCCAAAAAACTCTTTAAAGGCAAAACAGCCAGAATAATTATTACAGCAGATACTCCGCAATGGTACGATTACTTGTTTATGAAAAGACCTGCTATAAATCAATTTAAAAAAGGCACACTTGAGTTTTGTGGAATTAGCCCAGTAAAAGTAACCTATATAGCACCCATTAAAACCTCTACTGCTGAGTTTAGAAAAAAATGGTTGGATCGAGTATATAAGTTAGGTAAGAAGTTAAGCTAGTTACTTTTCAGATTTTATAGAGAGGTGATTTTAAGCAATGTACATTTCTGAAAGACAGATTGAACTACTAATTTTGCGCTCAGGTTTATGTTCAAGTAAACTAAAAAACACATTAGAGATATTTAGGATGGAGGTATCGAGGATATTATTAAAACAACACATTCAAAAGAAAGAAGACCACAGTCTATCATTTCGCCTATTTGATTTATCAGCAGAATATTTGGAGACTTATGCCAAGGCGCATAAGAAAGATCATTTTTGCCTAATATTTTTAACTCAAGGCAGTATTAAAGTACAAATCGAAGACGATTATCATAAATTAAAACCCGGCAAAGTATCGGTAATATTTCCAGATCAAATTCAAGTAATCAGTGATATAAGTGATGATGTTTCTGGCAAGGTATTACTTTTTGATGAAGTGCTTTTTTGTTCAGATATTTTAAATAATGAATTAACGGTATATAATGTAAACCTTTCTGCAAGGCTTAGATGTGTGCAATTAACTGAAGAGGATTTTGAGCAAACTTTAGCACATACTTATGCCATAGAAAAAATATATGCGACTCCAAGTCTCATTAAAAAAGAACAAGCTCGATTTTACATTAAAATTTTGCTTTTAGGCATTATTGAAGCCTTACATGGAGAAATTCCTATGTTACATCTCGAATCTGATAAGCTGTTATACATTCAGTTTAAAAAAGTTTTAAATACACATTATAAAGAATATAGAACAGTAAAACATTATGCAGATAAGCTTGCTATAAGCACAAAAAAATTAAATGCAATTACAAAGAAACATTGTGGTGAAACAGCTATAAATGCCATACATAATCGAATCCTTACAGAAATAAAGCGACAAATGTTGTATTCAGATTTATCGCATAAGCAAATTGCTTTGGATTTGGGATTTAGCTCTCCATCAGCTTTGCATAAGTTTGTAAAAGCCAAGTTGAAAGAAACGCCAAGCGATCTACAATTTAAATTGGAGCAAATGTATAACGCATAGTCTCATATTTATACTAATCTGGCGCTAGCGTAGAATAATTTTGCATTGTAATTAAAAATAAAAATCATGAGCAAATTATTCATCGCAGGAGAGGTATTTCACGGAGCAGGAAGCCTTTCAGAATTAAAAGAAATTAAAGGTAAAAAAGCTTTCTTCGTATTAGGCGGAGGTTCAATGAAAAGGAACGGAACGTTGGAGAAAGCAATTGACTTCTTAAAAAAAGCTGGAATTGAAAGTGTAGTTTTTGATGGTGTAGAAGAAGACCCATCATCTGCAACTTGTCTTAAAGGCGCAGAAGCTATGCGTAATTTTGAACCAGATTGGATAATTGGTTTAGGGGGGTGTTCGGCAATAGATGCAGCTAAAACTATGTGGATTTTTTATGAGCATCCTGAAACCAATTTCGATGATTTAACAAAACCATTTAGTGTTCCTACACTTAGAAATAAGGCAAAATTTATTGCCATTCCTTCAACAAGTGGAACAGGAACCGAAACAACTGGTTTAGCTGTAATTACCGATAGAGATAAAGGTGTAAAATATCCGATTGTATCATACGAGCTAACGCCTGATATTGCTATTGTAGATGGTGAAATTTGTGCTTCAATGCCTGCACATGTTACCTCAAATACAGGATTAGATGCATTAACTCACTGTGTAGAAGCATTTGTTTCTAACATTGACGACAATTATGCAGATGTGCTTTCTAAAGGCGGACTAGAAATTGTTTTTGATAACTTGGAAGAAGCCGTAAACAATCCTCAAAACATACAAGCTAGACAAAATATGCACGATGCTTCTTTTATGGCAGGATTGGCATTTAACAATGCTTGGTTAGGAATTGTACACTCATTATCGCACCAAGTAGGGGCATTATACGGCATTCCTCATGGTTGTTCTAATGCGATCTTCTTACCAAATGTGATTCGTTACAACGAATTAGCTACAGAAAAATACCCTGCTTTGGCAAAAGTCATTGGCGGTAATTCTGCAGAAGATTTAGCTGTTTCAATTGAGCAGTTAAGAGAAAAAGTTGGTAATATCTCATCTATCAAAGAATTTGGTATTTCAAAAGAAGATTGGGATAAAAACCTAGACTATATTGCTAAAAATGCATTGGCTGATCCTTGTACAGGATTTAACCCTCGTGTTCCAACTCTTGAGGAGTTAAAAGCTATCTATAATGCTTGCTACGAAGGTATTATTTATACTGAAACAGTAGCAACAGCTTAATTTTTATCAGTATATTATCTATTCAAAAAGACTGTCTAATTTAGGCGGTCTTTTTTGTCTTTATGTTAAAAAGGATTGAAAATTATTAATATAAAGTGCTAAAGAAATGTTTGATGGAATATCTATTTTAAAAATTAACTCAACTATTATTTTCTCTTTTATATTTTGTAGGAGGTACACCCATAAATTTTTTGAATACACGAGAAAAATATAAGGGGTCTTGGTAATCTAGTTTGTAGCTGATTTCCTTTATTGACATGGAGGTTAAGTTGATTAACTCACAAGCTTTTTGAATCTTGATAAGACTAAAAAATTGCATAATTGAATGGCCTGTTTTATTCTTAAAAATCGTAAATAGAGTAGAAGATGATTTCCCAAAATGCTTCTCAATGTCTTTAATTGTAAGTGTGTCATAAATATGCTCATTCATAAATTCAACAATTCTTTTTACTGTATCATCATTTTGAATAGTATTTGGAGAAATTAAAGAATCATAAAGAAAAGAGCCAATAAGCTTATGAAGTAGCATACTCGAATATTCAAACACTTCGTCCCTATAACCAAGGCTAAAAAGATCGAGTATGTGATCAAATTCAGTTGTTTTGCTTTGTGGATTAGAAATTGGAACTGGATTCCCGTTATTTAAATCGCTAAACTTTTGATAGAGATAGCTGACAGTTTTACCCGTAAAGTGCACCCAATAAATACTCCAAGGCATAGATCCACTAGACTGATAAGTATGTTTCTCTTGTGGAGAAATAATATAAAATGAATTTGGTGTTAGTTCAAACTTTTGATTTTTAGTTTTAATTATACCTTGTCCTTCAATACAATAAATAAGAATATATTCAAGAGAACCATTTGGTCGGTTTCTAAAATGGTTTAGTGCTTTTGGGAAATAGCCGATATCGGTTAAGTATAAGTTATTTACAACGTTATTTGCCAGATATTTCTTGATTAATTCCCTTGGAACTACCATCATTTTTTCTCCCGTAAACCCTTGCCGCATTAGCTTCTGCGTATTTGCATTCCTGCTTCTCATGATTAATCACTATCTGCTTTATTTCAAATGAATTGTCCATATTTTATGGATTAAAATCCATCTGATCAAAATGTAATATTTATAACTTTGACTTGCAACATGTGCATAAAATTAAAGAAATCGAAAGTAAAAATTATAGTTTGATTTCGATCAAAATAATTAACCATTAGAATAACATTGTTCGCAAGTAAATATGAAACAAAAATATCAATATAATATCCCATATTTATTAGCACTCGCCTTAACCTCTGCAATGGGTGGTTTACTTTTTGGCTACGATTGGGTGGTAATTGGAGGTGCTAAACCATTTTACGAATTATTTTTCCAAATTCAGAATAATCCTACTTTACAAGGTTGGGCAATGAGCAGTGCATTAATTGGCTGTGTAGCTGGTGCAATGTTATCTGGAGGTGTTTCTGATAAATACGGCAGAAAGCAACCTTTAATTTTAGCTGCACTTCTTTTTATTCTCTCTGCTTACGGTAGTGGAGCCACAGATAATTATGTGCTCTTTATAATCTACCGAGTAATAGGTGGAGTCGGTATTGGTATGGCTTCTGCACTTTCACCTATGTATATTGCAGAAATTTCTCCAGCTGAGTATCGGGGCAGATTGGTAGCTATAAACCAACTTACCATAGTTATTGGCATTCTCTCTGCACAAATATGTAATTACCTTATTGCCGATACCATTCCAGATGGTTATACAGAACAACAGATTCTTAATTCTTGGAATGGCATAACAGGTTGGCGAATAATGTTTTGGGCTGAAATTATTCCTGCATCAGCATTTTTTGTATTAATGTTTTTTGTTCCTAAGAGTCCACGTTTTCTGGCAAAAACTAAAAATCTGGTAAAAGCTGAAGATATATTAAGAAAAATTGGTGGAGAACAATATGCACAACAAGAAATAAATGGTATACAAAACTCCCTTGTTCAGGTTAAAAATGTAGAAAAAATAAAATGGTCTGAACTGGCTAACAGAAAACTTAGACCTGTTTTAATCACCGGAATAATACTAGCAGTTTTTCAGCAATGGTGTGGTATAAACATCATATTCAATTACGCAGATGAAATTTTTACCTCTGCCGGGTATAGTGTAAGCGATATGCTTTTTAATATTGTAATTACAGGAAGCGTAAACTTGGCTTTTACACTTATCGCCATGCGTGTTGTAGATCAATTAGGCAGAAGAAAGCTTCTCTTGTTTGGTGCAGGAGGTTTAGCTATCATCTATATTATTTTGGGCTTTAGCTATTATGCAGGCTGGTCTGGTTGGCCTATTTTAAGTCTGGTAATACTTGCTATTTCTGTTTATGCTATGTCATTGGCACCTGTAACATGGGTGGTACTTGCAGAGATTTTTCCAAATCGAGTAAGAGGGGTTGCTGTCTCAATCGCAACTTTTGCACTTTGGGTGGCTTCATTTATTCTCACATTTACATTTCCAATTCTTAATAATTGGTTAGAAGCCCATGGTACTTTTTGGTGTTATGCAGGCATATGTGTCGTTGGTTTTTTCCTGATAAAATCAAGATTAACAGAAACAAAAGGCAAATCGCTCGAAGAGATTGAAAAAGATTTAGAAATCCATTCCTAAGAAATAATAATAAACTTTTAGTTAAAAAATTTGAGTTGATCGCGTCAATTATTTATTAAACATTAACGAGGTGAAAAATTTGGTAACATCAAAGTTCTCTAAGAGAACAATCCCCACATACGAATTGGGTAAACCTGAAATAAATCCTGTTTTTTTTGAAAAGAGAGTCTATCAAGGTTCATCGGGAAAGGTATATCCAGTGCCTTTTATTGATAAAGTTTACGATCAAAAAGTACAAACTCAATATGATGAGGCTATTCTAGAGAATGAATTTGTAAGACTTGTAATGCTACCTGAGATTGGTGGACGCATCTTTGAAGCGCAAGACAAGTCGAATAATAATTACGATTTTTTCTATAAACAAGAAGTAATAAAACCGGCATTGGTGGGTTTAGCAGGTCCTTGGATAAGCGGTGGAGTAGAGTTTAACTGGCCTCAACATCACCGACCAGGGACTTATCTACCAACAGATACTTATCTTGAAGAAGAGGCTGATGGAGCTAAAACTTTCTGGATGTCAGAATACGATCCTATGTATCGCCTAAAAGGGATGCATGGCATTCGGATTCGACCTGGAAGTTCGTTAATCGAATTAAGAGCACGATTATTTAATCGTACTCCACTCACGCAAACTTTCCTTTGGTGGGCAAATGTTGCGGTGAGAGTTCATGAGCAATACCAGAGTTTTTTTCCACTAGATGTTCATTATGTGGCCGACCATGCAGTGAGAGCAATGAGTAGTTTTCCTATTGCAGAAAATCATTATTATGGAGTGCCGTACCACGAAAGAGAAGGAAAAAACGACTTGCGTAAATACGAAAACATTACTGTGCCAACCAGTTATATGGTTTGTGATACAAAATATAATTTTTTTGGAGGATACGATTTTAAAACTGATGGTGGATTTATACATGTGGCCAACAGACATATAGCTCCCGGCAAAAAACAGTGGACTTGGGGTAGTGAAGAATTTGGAAAAGCATGGGACAGAGAGTTGACTGATAGTGGAGGTCCTTATTTTGAATTGATGGCAGGTGTTTACACCGACAATCAACCAGATTTCTCATACCTACTTCCTTTTGAAACTAAAACATTTTCTCAGTTCTGGTGGAGCTATAAAAAGTTGGGTCCCGTTCAAAATGCTACTAAAGACTTAGCTATCCGATTAGATTTACAACAAGGTAACAAACTTGATGTAGGTCTTGCAGCGAGCAAAAGTTTTGAAGCACTAAACATTTCAATACAAATAGGAGAAACACAGCACTTGATTAATAAAGTTGCTATTTCACCAGATAATCCTTGGCTTGGAGGAGGTTTTACATTCCAAAGTGGAGAAGAAGATAAGATTTCGATGTCAGTTTTTGATGCGACTGGTAAGTTACTAATCAACTATAAGCATATAGAAATAGACAAAACTCGAAACAGAAAAGTAGCTTTTGAACCTAAACAGCCAGAAAATGTAGCCAGTTCTATTGAGCTAGAAATGATTGGAGAGCATTTAGAACTATATCGTCATCCAACTAGATACCCAGAACCCTACTGGAAAGAAGCCATTAAAAAAGACCCAAAAAACTATAAAGCATATATCTCTTTGGGTAAATCTGAGCTGAAACTTGGTAAGATTAATGAAGCTAAAAAATATTTGCAAACTGCCACTGAGGTGATGACCACTTATCATCCGAATCCATCTAATGGAGAAGCATATTATTTTCTTGGCTTAACTTATTTCTACACTGGTGAATTAGATTTAGCTTATTCAGCACTTTATAAAGCTACATGGAATTTTGAATGGAGAGCTTCTGCTTATTATGTTTTAGCAAAAATCGATTGTATAAAATTTGATTTTGAAACAGCTCTTGAACAGATAGAAGCTGCCCTCGATACCAACCGTCAAAATAATAGTGCAATTATTCTAAAAGCTGTTGTGCTTCATAAAATAGGTCAAAAAGATCAAGCACAATTAATATTAGAAGATTTGCAAAAAATAGATGCCTTAGACCAATGGGCGAATTATGAACTTGCAACAATTATTCATGATTTTGCAGCATTTTTAAAATCTTCGAGAAATGATGCACAAACAATTATAGATATTGCTTTTGAATATGCAGAGGCTGGATGTTACCAAGAAGCAATCGAACTGCTTAAACTCCATTTGGCAAATGATGTAGCAGAATGTGCCGTGCCAAATCCAATGGGACAGTCTGTAATGCCAAAGTTTATTTTATCTTGGTTATATGCAAAAATTGGAAATAAATCAGAATCGCAAGAATGGTTAGAGCAAGCAAGTAAATCCTCATTCAATTACTTTTTCCCATCTCGTTTAAGTGAACAGTTAGTTTTAGAATGGGCACTCCAACAAATGCCAGATTGCCATTTAGCAGCTTATGGTCTAGGTAATTATTTCTTTAATCTAAAAAGACATAAAGATGCCATAAAAGTTTGGGAACAAGCAGCAACTTCTAATTGCAAATATGCTACGCTGTATAGAAACCTCGGAATAGCTTACTGGAACACTCAAACTGACGGAGAAAAAGCCAAAGCCTCATTTACAAAAGCAATAGATTTAGCTCCGGAAGATATGCGTATCCATTTTGAGTTTGATCAATTATGCAAGAAATTAAATAACGATCCTACTTTGAGGTTGAAAAAGATTGAAAGCCTTGGCGATTTGATTTTAAGTAGAGACGATTTTAGTGTAGAGTTAGCTGCACTTTATAATTATGCAGTGCGATACGAAAAAGCCTTAGACCTTTTAACTCATCGAAACTTTCATCCTTGGGAAGGTGGAGAAGGGCAAGTATTGAAACAATATACTTATGCTTGCTTAAAACTCGGGCAACAAGCATTGGCAAAAGGTGATGCGAAACTTGCTATAACATATTTCGAAAAGTCGTTGAATACACCCGATAATTTGGGCGAAAAATACCATCCACTTCAAGCAAAAGCACACATCAATTATTGGAAGGGAATGGCATGTAAAGCTGGTGGTTTAGCAGAGGAAGCGGTAAAATATTTTACAGAGAGTGCTACTGAAAATGGAGACTTTATTGATATGGCTGTAAGCGATTATTCTGAGATGTCTTTTTATAAAGCACTGTCTCTTAAAGAGCTTGGCAAACAAGACGAGGCATTAAAAATCTTTAAAGGGATGAAAAACTTCTCAAATAAAAAATTAACAGAAACTGTAAAGATTGACTATTTGGCTACATCACTTCCGTTACTTTTAGTTTTTGAAGATGATATTCAATTAAGAAATGAAATAGATGCCAAGCACCTTTTAGCTTTAGCACATATTGGATTGGGTAATAAAACGGAAGCTAAAAAATTACTGGATTATGTAAAGGCTCTTAACACCATGCATACAGGAGTAAAAGAAGCTTTATTATTTATAAAAAGTGAAGTTGTATCTTAAAACTAGACGAAATACATAAAAATGAAGCATTCTAATATCGCCAATATTCTTTTTGTCATGGTTTGCCTATGCTGCTTTAGTTGCAAAAATGAAGAGCAAAGCAGTAGAATATTGTTAGATGGACAGTGGAAAGTAGCTTTAGATTCTACTAATATCGGTGAGTCTGAAAAATGGTATGAGCATGATATTCAAGGAGTGAATGTGGCATTGCCGGGCACGCTTGATGAAGCTCAACTTGGTACAGAGAATACACTTAAACCAGCTTTAAATAACTATGTACTTTCGCATCTTGCCAGAAAATATCAATACATAGGGAAAGCGTGGTATCAAAGAGAAGTAAACATACCAAACGATTGGCAAGGAGCATCCACTGAACTAGTTTTAGAGCGTGTAATCTGGGAATCTTCGGTTTGGGTTAATGGTAAATTTGCAGGAAAAAATAATAGCTTGGTAGCATCACATAACTATGATTTGAGTGAGCAATTAAAACCAGGCAAAAATATTATTAGCATTTGCATAGATAATTCTGACCAGTACCCGCTTATCAATATGATTGGCGATAAGTATCCGATGGAAACATCAAGAGAAATGGCTCATGCTTATACCAATCATACACAAATTAAGTGGAATGGAATAGTTGGTGAAATAGCCATCAAAAAACATGATAAAACGCTTTTAGAAAAAATTCAAATCTATACTGATTTAACAAATCGCCAATTAGCATTTGCTACTAAAACTAATCTTACTGAGCTTAAAGAATTAAATTATCAAATAAAAAAAGGAGTAACACTTATTGCTGAAGGTAAGGTTAATGTAGATGTAAATGGAAATCTGGCAAAAGGTAAAATTAGCCTTTCTGATGAGGTAAAAGCTTGGGATGAATTCAATCCAAATATTTATACTTTGGAACTTACAGCGGTAGATGGTTCTGGTAAAGCTCAGCAAAATTTTGGACTGAGGGAGATTAAAACCGAAGGAGGGACACTGAAGTTAAACAATCAAAGAATTTTTCTACGTGGTACTTTGGAGTGTGCTGTTTTCCCGCAAACTGGTTACCCATACACAAATAAAGAGGATTGGAAAAAAGTAATCAGCACTGCTAAATCTTATGGTTTAAATCATTTTAGATTTCACTCTTGGTGCCCTCCAGCAGCAGCCTTCGAAGCTGCCGACGAACTGGGTTTTTATATTCAAGCTGAATTACCACATTGGAGCTTAAAAGTTGGTGAAGATGCTGCTACTAGCGATTTTCTAAAGCAAGAAGCTCAAAGAATTATTACTGCTTATGGTAATCATCCTTCGTTTATTTTAATGGCTATGGGCAATGAACTGGAAGGCGATTTTGATGTATTAAATGCAATGGTTAAAAGTTTAAAATCGCAAGATAATCGTAGACTCTACACGACTACAAGCTTTTCTTTTCAAAAAGGTGCAGGTTCGGTGGCACAACCTGAAGATGAGTTTTTGGTTACACAATGGACTGAAAACGGTTGGATTCGCGGACAAGGTTTCTTCAATTCAGAATCACCACATTTCGATAAAGACTATCAGGCTGAGATGAAGCATATTAATATGCCAGTAATCTCACATGAAATTGGTCAGTATTCAGTCTATCCAGATATAAATGAAATTTCTAAGTATCAGGGAGTATTGAAACCACTAAATTTTATCGCCATTCGCAACGATTTAGAGCAAAAAGGACTGTTAAAATATGCTTCAGATTTTACTTTGGCATCAGGCAAATTAGCTGCTTTACTTTATAAAGAAGAAATTGAACGAGCGATGAAAACACCTGCATTCGATGGATTTCAGCTACTTCAACTTCAAGATTTTCCGGGACAGGGTACAGCCTTAGTGGGTCTACTCAATGTCTTTTGGGAATCTAAAGGAGCTATAGATAATGAAACTTTCTCTATGTTTAATGGTCCTGTTGTTCCTTTGTTGCAATTCGAAAAAGCAGTTTACAAATCTGGAGAAACCTTTAATGCAGAAATTCAGATTGCAAATTTTAAAGAAGCTATTAAAGATTATACTATTAATTGGAGCATAGTTGATGGTAAAAATGTGTTAGAGTCTGGTTCTCTTAATGGTGATTTAATCGAAATAGGAAATCAGAATTTTGTAGGGAAAATAGCACAAAGCTTAGAAGTAGACAAAGCAAAACAGTTACAAGTAAAAGTTGAAATAGCTGGAACACCATACAAAAACCAATGGCCAATTTGGGTGTATCCTGAGGTTGATTTAGATGCTGGAAATGTAATTTATACAAGGTCTTATAATGAAGCAGAAAAGTTATTGAAGCAAGGCAAAAAAGTACTTTTAAACCCTAATCTAGAAGACTTAAAAGGAGTTGAAGGTAGATTTGTTCCTGTTTTTTGGAGTCCGGTTCACTTTCCAGATCAGCCATCTACTATGGGTATTTTATGTGATACTGATCATCCGGCATTGGCTAATTTTCCTACGGAGTTTCATTCTAACTGGCAATGGTGGGATTTATGTATCAATTCTAAGTCTATTGTTTTAGATGATGTGCAAGTAGACCCAATTGTAACTGTAGTTGACAATTTTGTAACTAACAGAAAGCTAGCAAATGTATTTGAAACTAAAATAGGAGAGGGCAGCTTAGTTTTTACTTCCATCGATTTGGAGAAAAATTTAGATGACCGACCTGTTGCTAAACAGCTAAGAAAAAGCTTAGTAGAATATATGAAAAGCGATCAGTTTACACCGAAGCAAAGTTCTTCTTTTGAAGATATTAAAAGTTTTAGTAGCAAAAGATAACATGTATATACATGTGTAAAGATGCTCTTTATGTTTTTTTGATTAGATTGTTTATGAAATTTTAATAATATAAGATAAATATGAAATATAATAAAACTATACTTATCCTAACTACAAGCCTATTTTTGGTTTCCACCCATCTTATAAAAGCGCAAGAGCTTCTAACTAATGTATATGGCCGAGAGACTTATAGCTTAAATGGCAAATGGCAATACATTGTAGACCCATACGAAACTGGCTTTTATGATTATCGATTTAAAGAAAAGCACGAAAAAGACCCTGGAGCTTATTGGAATAGTGGTGTGCCTAAAGATAAAACCGCCATGGTTGAACATGGTTACGATGATAAAAACACATTAAATGTACCGGGCGATTGGAACTCTCAAGACCCAATATTTTTATATTACGAAGGAACAGTTTGGTACAAAAAGTCTTTCGACTATAAAAAGAAAGCAGAATCTAATAGGCTATTCTTATATTTTGGTGCGGTAAATTATCAGGCAGAAGTATATTTAAATGGTAAGAAGCTTGGCTCACACAAAGGTGGTTTTACACCATTTCAGTTTGAGATAGACGATTCCATTCTAAAGGAGAAAGACAATTATGTTGTAGTAAAAGTAGACAACAAAAGGCATAAAGATGAGGTGCCCACAGTAAATACAGACTGGTGGAATTTTGGCGGTATAACTAGAGATGTAATGGTTGTTGAAACTCCGGCTGTATTTGTAGAAGATTATTTCATTCAACTTAATACTGAGACTGTTGCCTTAAAACCCAATATGAAAAAAGCGGAGGTTACAGGTTGGGTAAAATTAAATGGTGCTAAGACTGGTGAAGAAGTGACAATAGAGATTCCTGAGTTAAAAGCAAAGACCACTATAACTTATTCTAATTCTTTAACACCCTTTTCCATGAAGCTGTCTAAAGTGGAATTGTGGTCAGATGTAAACCCCAAAAGGTATGAGTTGGTAATTAGTGTCGCTGATGATGTACTGAAAGAAAAAATTGGTTTAAGAAAAATAGAGGTAGATGGAAAAAAGATTTTGCTGAATGGAAGACCTGTTTTTTTGAGAGGAATCTGTATGCATGAGGAGGTTCCAACAGAAATGCGCAGAGCAAAAACCAGAGAAGATGCGCTAGAACTACTAGGCTGGGCAAAAGAATTAAATTGCAATTTCATCAGGTTGGCTCATTATCCTCACAACGAACAAATAGTTCGTGCAGCAGACTCACTAGGCATTTTACTTTGGTCTGAAATTCCAGTTTATTGGACGATTGATTTTGGTAATGCAGCAGTATTAGAAAAAGCCAAAGTCCAACTCAAAGAAATGATTACAAGAGATCGCAACAAACCAAGTGTTATAATATGGTCAGTAGGAAACGAAACACCAGTATCTCCAACAAGAACAGAGTTTATGAAAAACCTAGTTCTAGCTGCCAAAAGCATGGATTCAACTAGGTTAATTTCAGCAGCATTGGAAGTGCACTATAATAAAGATAAAAATACAATTAACGATCCACTTGGAGCCTATACCGATGTAGTATCTGTAAATGAGTATTTGGGTTGGTATATTGGTTTGCCATCTTACTGCCAAACAGCACAATGGGAGACCATTTACGACAAACCACTCATATTTAGCGAAACAGGAGCAGGAGCCAAAGGAGGTTTTCATGCAGATTCACTTACAAGATGGAGTGAAGAATACCAAGAATGGTTTTACAAAGAGCAAGTAAAAATGATGAAAAGAATGCCAGATAACTACACTGGTTTAACTCCTTGGATTCTTGCGGACTTCCGTTCGCCTAAAAGAAATAATCCTACTTATCAAGAAGGATGGAACAGAAAAGGTTTAATTGATGAGAAAGGGAATAAGAAAAAAGCCTTTTATGAACTTAAAAAATATTATGATGAACTTGCTACAGAGCAGTCAAAAGAAAAATAGTTTTCTGCCTTAAAGATTCATTTAAATTAAGAAAATACTTCATTCCCCCAATGTCGATAAAAGATATTGAGGGAATGAATATTATGGCACGATATGCACTTTATGTCTTACTTCATCAAAGAATAATACTAACAAATCATAAGTATATAATCTTTATTGCCAGCATTATGCAAACCTGTAGTTATTTACTTCCTATATAATATTTTTGCAGGATATTTTAATCAATTAACTTATTACTACTTCAATCGCTATTATGATAATCAACAATCTCGATATAAAGGGAATAATCTTTTTTATCATTTTATTAAGTCCTTTTTACACTTTTGCTCAAGATATTATTGATTTATCAGGCCAGTGGAAAGTAGAATTGCTAATACAGAATAGTGATGAAAACTCAACAGGTAAGTTAAAGAAAACGGGTAATATTCTGTTACCTGGTTCACTAGCCGAGAATAGCTTTGGATATAAAACTACGGAATCAGACTATGGCGTTTTAACCCCTGAGTATGAATTTATTGGCAAAGCATTGTACAAGAAACAAATTGAGATTCCCAAAAAATGGAAAAATAAACAAATAGAAATATTTTTAGAGCGGGTACTTTGGGAATCTCGTGTATTTATCGATGGAGTAGAACTGTCAGTACAAGATGCGCTTGGTACACCTCATATCCATAGGATTGGTAAACTTAGCCCAGGCAAACATGAATTGACTGTGTTAGTAGATAATGATATGATCCACAATATTGGAGATCGAGGTTCTGCCTATACAAAACATACACAGAGCATTTGGAATGGCATTGTTGGGAAAATAGAACTAAGGGCAAAAGATGCTGTTCATTTCTTAAAGAGTGATATTTATTCGGATATTAAAGCCAATGAAATTACTCTAAAATCTAGTGTTACATCTCTCAAAAAAACAAAAGCTGTTTTCAATTATGAAATTGTATCTGCAGATAATGGAGAAATTGTTTTATCTGGTCAATTTGAAAAGGAGTTAGCAGAAGGACAAACAAGGTTTGAGCAAAAAATTTCAACAGAAGGAAAACTTGCGTTATGGAGCGAGTTTAATCCAGCGGTGTATATTTTAAAATTGAATGTAAAAGCAGGTAAAAATAAAGATTCACAAGAAATAGAATTTGGGTTTCAGCAATTGTCTCATAATGGTACAAAATTGCTGGTAAATGGCAAGCCTGTATTTCTTCGCGGAAATCTAGATTGTGTTCATTTTCCATTAACTGGTTATCCTTCTTGTGACTTAGCAGATTGGTTGCGAATATTTAAAACTTACAAAGCTTATGGCTTAAACCATGCCCGCTTTCACTCTTGGTGTCCACCAGAAGCAGCTTTTAAAGCAGCCAACAGAGTAGGAATTTACTTACAGGCAGAAGCTTCTGTTTGGGTTGATTCGTGGATGAGTACAGATATGATTGAAAAAGGCCGACCGGAGATGGAGACCAAAGGTCATCCAAAAGGACTTGGATACGATCCACCACGAGATAAGTTTATAATTGCAGAAATGAACCGTGTGGTTAATACTTATGGCAATCATCCTTCATTTTCGATGTTTTGCATCGGTAATGAGCTTGGCAATTCAGATTACGACCAATTGAAAAAATGGATTGCCGATTTAAAAAAACATGATCCACGTAGATTATATGCTTCATCCACTGCGCGAACTATTACCGAAGTAGATGATTATTCTGCAACGCATTATATAAACGGAGTGGGTAACACTAGAGGATTAAATGGTGCAAAAACTAATTGGAATTTTGAGGATATTTATTCTCAAATGGATATTCCTATCATAGCGCATGAAATTGGCCAATGGCCGGTTTATCCTCGCTGGAGTGAAATCGAGAAATATACAGGTGTGCTGAAAGCCAGAAATCTGGAAGAATTAAAAGTACTTGCAGAGAAAAATGGCATAGCAAAGCAAGACAATGCTTTTGCAGAAGCTTCTGGTGCATTAAGTCAAATTTTATACAAATATGAGATAGAATCCTTTTTGCGAACGCCAAGTTGTGCCGGAATTCAGTTGCTAGGTATGCAAGATTATCAAGGCCAAGGAGAAGCACTAATAGGTTGGTTAGATGCCCATTGGGATAGCAAAAAAATTACGACACCAGAAGAATTTAAAAAACACAACAATACTGTTGTCCCATTACTATTAATGGACAAATATGTATGGGAAAATGATGAAGTGTTTAAAGCTAAAATGCAACTTTCTAATCATGCAGAAGGTGATTTAGATTTAGCAATTTCTTGGACTATTTCTGATGAAGCAGTGAAAACCTATGCTGCTGGAAACTTAGACAAGCAACTTTTTAAAGTAGGAGAGTTGAGTGATATAGGAGATATAGAATTGAATCTGGATGAAGTTACTCATGCCTCAAAATTGATTGTTTCTGTTCAAGCTGATAACACAGATTTTAAAAATGAATGGCCTATCTGGGTTTATCCAGTAAAGGATTCTAATACTAATTATGAAGATATTATTGTAGCAAATGAACTAGATACAGCAACTTTAAAAGAGTTAAAATCTGGCGCTAAAGTTCTATTACAAGCTCACAAACTTGGTACTATTGAGACATCAGTACAAGCATTATTTTATCCTTTGTATTGGTCATTAACTTTTTTTCCGGGTCAAGGAAAAACCAATATTGGTTTATTACTAGACGAAAAACACGCTGCGTTTGAAAACTTCCCAACTTCGTTTCACAGTAATTGGCAATGGGAGTCTATCTCTGCTGATGCGAAAGGGTATATTTTAAACGAATTGCCACATCAATACAAACCAATAGCACAACCAGTTGATGATTTCCATAGAAACAACAAAGTAGGTTCTATCTTCGAATTAAAAATCGGAGATGGTAAACTCTTAGTTTGTGGTTATAATTTGGAAGCAGATAAACCAGTTGCCAAACAGTTAAAGAGCAGTTTGTTAGCATATATGAATTCCGATTCATTTAATCCACAGCAAGTTGTTGCAGACGATTGGCTCAAATCAACTTTTGTAAAAGTAGTTGAAGTTAACGATGTAATAGATACAGATACCTTTAATAATGCCATTTTATATGTGGATGCGGCTGCAAATTTAGAGACTGAAAAACAGCATATCAGTTGGGAAACTAAAAACGATAAAATTCAAATAGCAAACGAAACTAGTTATACAGTTAATGCAGATAAAACATGGAAAGATGGCGAAAATAGTGTTTGGGAAGGCTCAGAAATAGAAATTCAAATTAACTGTCCTGAAGGGATGTTAGGTAGTCTCTTAGTAAGTTTTAATGACCATAATGAAAAAGGTAAAAGTGGTATTTTGAGTTTTGAGGGCCGCGAATCTAAACTTGAATCTATAGCAGAAAATACGGAGACTTGGGTTAAATTTCATGTAATGCGAGAAGACAGCAATGATGGAAAATTACTTTTAAAAGCCATTGCAGACACGGGAGATAGTTTGATGATAAATAAAATTGTTCTGTTGAAAGAGTAGTTTTTGAGAAACTATTTGCTTAAGGATATAAAGGGAAATATTTAAATAATTCTATCCTTACTATAACCTGTTTTATAGCTAAGAGAAAATCATTGAAAGCAATGATCTTTTTCCTGTACTTTTCTCTAAATTCAATGAGTGCATTGATAACTGGGTGTGTTTTTCAGCATGTTTAGTTGAGGCATAGATTATAGTCTTTTTTTCTAATTAATAAAGAAAAATGTACATCCAACGTAAATAAAGAAACATAAATAATCTAACTCGTTGACTTTTCTTTCACCAAATAAATCAGTAGTCCCGCCTCTACTTGGACATACAAGTTCTTGACCCTGAATTTTAGCACTTAAAAAGCGAAACACCTGAAAAAGGAATGTATTGCGGAGTGATATCGCAGAATGTATCATATCATCTTTAAGATTGAAATACATAAAGAGATGAAAAATCCCAATAGCTATCCAGATGAAGTAGACGCTTAAATTTCTAAGTGATTTATAGCAAAATGAGTAAAGACACAGTTGTGTGGATAGTGAATACACATTAATTATATCTATATCCTTATTAAGATCAATCATTGAAAACAAACTAATTGTGAAAAGGATATAAAACCCTATAGTCCATATATCAAATGATTTAAGTGATTGAAAGTAAAAAATAGGTCTTGCCATAAGGGTATATATACAATATGAACAAACATCAAATAAACTGTAAATCTGTTCACTTATTTATCAGGAATAGTGAAAAATGTAGGATAATTAATATTTAACGTGGATTATACTTCATAAAGATAGAAAGTGAATCGTACAGTAGAAAGTTATTACTACAACCAAATTGGTTAGGTAATAATATTCAAACGAAGAATTATGAAATTCAAACTTATTCTCAAAAAACAAATTCTTACTAATTACAACTTTTTAATTGTGTAAGCGCAACGTCGTGCTCCTGCTAAAACATGATCTACTCTTTCGACATTCACTCTTTCTCCCAGAATTGTCTGAAAAACGTTTAATTCAGCTTTACAAAATCCTTGGCAAGCTTTAGCCGCTTCACAAATCGGACAATGGTTCTCTATTAGTAAGTAATTATCTTCAGCATTTTTAATATAGTCAGCCATATAGCCCTCAGATTCTCTTATAGAAACCAGTTTTTGAACTTTAGCTTCCAAAGAATCATCATCAGCAATATACTTTTTATAATCATTAATGTGATCTTCTCCAGTTGATGCAATAATATTTTGAAGGGCTTCATTGCCTAATGTTTTTCTAATTTTTTCAATAAGCATCACTGTTAGTTTAGAGTGTTTATCAGGAAACCTGCTTTGCCCTTTTTCAGTGAGTGACCAAACTTGTTGTGGTCTACCTCTTCCTTTAGAGCGGTTTTCTTGTTTCACAAAACCTTCGCTAGCTAATTTTAAAAGCTGAAATCTTGCTCCTTCTACCGTAATTCCAAGATGTTTAGCCATCTCTTTAATGGTTTGTTCTCCATTGTTTTTTATTATCCAAATGGCTCTTTCGTTTTCTTGCATTTTATTATTCATAATAAACAAAGTATTTATTTGGTTTATTAAGTAAATATACTACTTTTGAAAAAAAATAAAAAAACATAAACCTCAAATCAACATGTCATGAACCATAAACACCCAAATGTAGCATATAAATTTGATGCTTTTAAAGAAAGTGATAATAATGGCAATGTGAATCACGAAGCAAAATCGTATAAATCTTTTATGATGGAATTATGCTGTTGTGAGTAAAGAAAGTTGTTGATTTCAACTATTTTAATAAACACGCAATCAAATAATAAGTGCGAAAATAAAAAAGCATTTATCTATTAATAAAATCCGCAATTCTAAATACAGCATTTACTAAACAAGTTAGATTTTCTATAATTTTTATGTGAAAGTATACGCTTAAAAATTATGCTTATACTAACATCACTAATCTATTACTCTGTATTTTATATAGTGTGTAGAGATTCTATATTTTAATCAAAAATAAAAGGCAAGATATATAAAGCTTTTTGGCATGTAGTATTCAATAAATATTGTATATGTTAGGGATTAATCGCTTTATGTTCACTAACTAATTCTGAAGTTAATTTTTGATCTCATAGAGAGAAACTAGAAAAAATTATTGCTTTCTAGAAGTGGAATAGTATGTCCTTTTTTAAAATCGTAAAACAAAAAATCATGCAAAATAATGTTGTACTTACCAGAGTAAGCTTATTACTGATATGTATTATTCCGATTTGGTCTTGCCAAAAAGAGAGTAATGCTCCTGTAAACCAAGTACCAGAATATACTGTACTAAAGGTTAATTCACAAGAAACAGTTTTAACCAAGACTTTTCCTGCAATTATTGAAGGGCAGGAAGATATAGACATTAGACCAAAGATAGAAGGTTATATAGAAGAAATATATATAGACGAAGGCGCAGTGGTAAAAAAGGGAGATTTACTCTTTAAAATTAATGCGCCACAATATGCCGAATTACTTAAAGCCGCAGAAGTAGATGTAAAAAACGCTCAAATACAAGTAGAAAAAGCCAAACCATTGGTTGTAGAAGGAATTATAAATACTTATGAGCTAGAAGCAGCAGAGTTGGCTTTAGAGGCAAAAAAGTCGGCACTTACCCGCGCTAAAACGGATTTGGGCTATACCATTATAAAAAGTCCTGTAGATGGAGTAGTGGGAACCATTGCCTATAGAACTGGTAGTTTGGTTAATCCTCAATTACAAACACCATTGACCATCATTTCTAATATCGATAAGATACATGCTTATTTTTCAATGGATGAAAGGGAATTTCTAAATTTCTATGCTTCACATGAGGGAAATACTATTGAAGAAAAACTCAAAAACTTTCCAAAGGTAAACTTGCAATTATCAAACGGAAATGTTCTTGGTGAGGAGGGATCAATAACATCTGTGAGTGGTGTATTAAATCAAGCAACAGGTTCGGCTAGGTTTAGAGCTACTTTTAATAATGAAGATAAAAAAATTCGCAGTGGTGGTAGTTGTAATATTATTATACCACAAAAATTAGCTTCTGCCATATTAGTACCTCAAAAGTCTACCTTCGAAATGCAAGATAAAAGGATGGTATTAAAAGTGGAAGATAACAAGGTATACACTACGGAGATTCATACACTAAATAATTCGACTGAGAATAATTTTGTGGTTACCAATGGGCTTTCTTCTGGTGACGTAATTATATATGAAGGTGCTGGAAACTTGAGAGATAGCATGGAGATACAGCCTAAAATAATAAGAAACTAAGTAAAAATGGCAATAAGAAAATGAATTACATAAGCCTATGTAATGCTGGAATACTTATGCCTTAATCAAAAAATTATGTTAAAGAATTTTATAGATAAACCAGTTTTATCCACAGTTATCTCAGTGATAATTGTGATTTTAGGAGTGCTGGGCATCATCACACTGCCTATATCTCAATATCCAGATATTGCGCCACCTACTATAGAAGTTACTGCTTCTTACCAAGGTGCCAATGCCGATGTGGTAAGAAATAGTGTACTCATTCCATTAGAAGAACAAATTAATGGGGTAGAAAACATGCAGTATATGACTTCTACTGCTGGAAATGATGGTAGTGCGACAATTACTATCTATTTCAAATTAGGCACCGATCCTGATTTGGCAGCAATGAATGTTCAAAATAGAGTGAACAAAGCAACTAACTTACTGCCAGAAGAAGTAATTCGATCAGGTGTTTCGACCAGTAAAAAGCAAAGTAGTTTGGTGTATATCTTTAGTATTTACAGTACCAAATCAAACTACGATCAGAATTTTATTCAGAATTATGTGAGCTTAAACATATTGCCTAAGTTAAAAAGGGTAAATGGAATAGGCGATGCCTTTATTTACGGAGCTAGAGATTATGCCATGCGTATTTGGTTAAAACCCGATGTAATGGCATCTTACGGTTTGGTACCCAATGATGTAATTGCCAAACTAAGACAACAAAATATAGAAGCAGCTCCCGGAAAATTTGGGGTAAATGCCAATCAGTCTTTTCAATATACTATTAAATACAAAGGGCGATTAAAAACAGCAGAAGAGTTTGGCAATATTATTATTCGGGCTAATAATAGTGGAGATGTATTACGATTAGACGACATTGCAGATGTAAAACTAGGTGCTTTAGATTATAATAGTAGCTCTAAAACATCGGGGTATCCGAGTACTTCTATAGCAATTAGCCAAACGGCAGGTTCAAACGCTTATGAGCTGATTGAAGAATGTAAAAAAATTATTGAAGCAAGTTCAAAAGACTTTCCATCGGGTATTCACTATGTGCCATTTTTAAATGCTAATGAATTTCTAAATGCATCTATAGATAAAGTAATTCATACACTGATAGAAGCTTTTATTCTAGTATTTATAGTAGTATTTATCTTCTTACAAGATTTTAGATCTACACTAATACCTGCTATTTCGGTTCCAGTAGCCATTATAGGTACGTTTTTCTTTTTAAAGATTTTTGGTTTTACCATCAACTTATTGACTTTATTCGCTTTGGTACTTGCTATAGGTATTGTGGTAGATGATGCAATTGTTGTAGTTGAAGCTGTACACGCCAAATTAGATCAGGGTTCTAAATCTGCAAAAAAAGCCACTCAGCATGCGATGAGTGAGATAAGTACAGCTATTATTTCAATTACATTAGTAATGTCTGCTGTGTTTGTACCAGTATCATTTATTAGTGGTTCAACAGGGGTATTTTATAAACAATTTGGTTTAACACTCGCGATTGCGATTGTAATTTCAGCAATAAATGCCTTAACCTTAAGCCCAGCTTTATGTGCTATTTTCTTGAAGCCACATGATGAACATGCTGATAAAGGTTTTCTACATAGATTTTACAAAGGTTTTAATAATGCTTTTACAGCCATAACCTTTAAATATGTAAGAGGTGTCCGGTTTTTAATTGGGCAAAAATGGTTGGCCTTAGGAAGTATCGTCTTTTTTACTGCTTTATCATGGCTATTAATAAAAAATACACCTACAGGGTTTGTCCCTGCCGAAGACAGTAGAGCAATATTCGGAAATATCATTTTACCACCATCTACTTCTTTGGAGCGTACTGAAGCATTAATAGATGAAGTAGATAGTATTATAAGAACAGTACCAGAAGTAGAATCATCTACCAGATTAGCAGGACAAGATTTAATAAGCGGTGCAGGAGGCTCTTATGGTGCATTTTTTATTAGACTAAAATCTTGGGAAGAAAGAGAAGAAGAAGGACAAGGTATAGAAAGTGTAGTAAATAATTTGTTTTACAAAACAGCCGGAATTAATGGTGCTAACATTATATTTTTTGCAGCACCAACATTGCAAGGCTTCGGAAGCACTAACGGTTTTGAGTTTAACCTACAAGATCGTACAGCCAATAACATGGATCAGTTTAGTGGTGTTATCCAAAACTATCTTGGGCTTATTAATCAGCGTCCAGAAATTCTGTATGCAACTACTTCTTTCAATAATAATTTTCCTCAGTTTGAGCTTGAAGTCGATATTGCAAAATGCGAAATGTCGGGCATCTCACCAGATAATGTATTAAGTGTAATGCAAGGTTATTACGGCGGAATATATGCTTCGGATTTTAACCGATTTAATAAACAGTATCGGGTAATGGTTCAATCTAAAGCGAGTTTTAGAGCCAAACCAGAAGACTTACAATCAATATTGGTAAAAGTAAATAGTGGCGAAATGGCTCCGATTACGCAATTTGTCACGCTTAAAAAAGTATACGGCTCTGAGTTTATTAGAAGATTTAACCTGAATACTGCTGCAAATATTACCGGTGTGCCAGCTCCTGGTTATAGTTCTGGTGATGCAGTAAAAGCGATTCAAGAAGTAGCTAACCAAGCTTTACCTAAACAATTTGGGTATGAGTTTGCAGGCTTAAGTCGCGAAGAGGTAAATAGCGGAAACCAGACAGTTTATATTTTTATTTTATGTCTAGTGTTTGTCTACTTTTTATTAGCAGCACAATACGAAAGTTATATTTTACCTTTTGCTGTATTATTACCATTACCTATCGGTTTGTCGGGAGCATTTTTATTCGCTCAGCTATTTGGCATAGACAATAATATATTTTTACAAATCAGTCTAATTATGCTAATTGGTTTATTGGCCAAAAACTCCATTCTGATAGTAGAGTTTGCATTAATGCACAGAAAAAGCGGTCAAAGTTTATTTGTTTCTGCCATAGAAGGAGCAAAAGCCCGATTAAGACCAATCTTGATGACTTCCTTTGCTTTTATTTTCGGCTTGGTTCCGCTTATGTTGGCAACTGGTGCAGGCGCCGTAAGTAATCGCTCTATAGGTACTGCTGCAGTGGGTGGAATGTTTATAGGTACGGTGTTCGGAATCTTTGTAATACCCACACTATTCATCATTTTTCAAACACTACAAGAACGCTTTAGTGGAGTAAAAACTGAAAATCATAAATAAGAAATTACAATGAAACGATTTAATCTTTCTATTTATATAATAGCGGGCTTCCTCTTGTTTTTTGTTTCTTGTAGAGTTACAAAAGATTACCAAAGCCCTAACATTAACTCTAAAGAATATCTTAGAGTTAATAAAGATCATTCAATTGATACTTTAGCTGAAGTACCCCAAATCCCTTGGAAATCATTTTTTACTGATACGCTTTTGCAAAATTATATTGAAGCAGCATTGGTAGAGAATTACGATATGAAAATAGCCTTTGAAAGGATAGAAATCGCAGAGGCTATTCACCATCAGAGTAAACAAGCATTTTTGCCTAATATATCTGGCAATGTATCTGTTGCCAGATCTAAGTTGGCATTTACCCAAGGTTTTGGAATTATAGATGATGTAACGCAATACGATTTAGGGCTCAGTGTATCTTGGGAAGCTGATATTTGGGGTAAATTAAAAAGTGCAAATAAGGCACAGTTAGCAAGACTCTTGCAGTCAAAAGCTTATCAACACGCTGTGCAAGCAGCATTAATCACAAATATTGCTAGCCAATATTATCAGTTAATTGCATTGGATGAGCAATTGAATATTTTACAAAGAACAGCTGAGAATAGAAAGGCTAATGTAACATCAATTCAAAAGTTACAAACGGCTAATGTGGTAAATAGCGTGGCAGTTTTGCAAAGCCAAGCGAATCAATACGATGCAGAAATAGCCATATTTAATGTAGAGAAGCAAATTTGGGAAGTAGAAAATGCTTTAGCTGTGCTTTTAGGGAAATCAACTGCAAAAATTGAACGAACTAGATTTGATGAAATAAATGATAAAAGTCCGTTACCAGTTTTTGAAAGTATTAATGCAGAATTAATGGCAAACCGCCCTGATGTAATACAGGCAGAACTTGCTTACCGCAGTGCATTTGAACTTACCAATGTTGCCAGAACCCAATTTTATCCATCATTTACACTAACTGGAGCAGGTGGTTTTTCGAGTTTTGAGTTTAGCGATTTGTTTACAGAAAACATTGGACTTTTTGGCAATGTAGCGGCTGGTTTATTTCAACCAATTTTTAATAAAGGTATTAATGAGGCTAATTTAAAAACTGCCAAGTCTGAACAGCAAATTGCATTTTATAATTTCGAATATACTTTGCTAAAAGCTGGACAAGAGATTTCAGATGCCTATAATTCTTTTCAAAAGGCAAATCTGAAAATTGAAAAGCGGGTTTTACAACTTGAAGCTCTATCTAAATCTGTAGATGACACTAAAAAGTTATTACAGTATAATTCTCAAACTAATTATACAGATGTATTAACATCAGAACAGAATTTACTTGCTGCAGAAATTGGCAATGTGAATGACATCCTAGAACAAAAAATTGCCCTTATCAATCTTTACAGAGCATTAGGTGGCGGTTGGAATGAAAACTAAGATATGATGTTTAGCTCTAATAATATAATTACACTACTAAATGATGTTTCTTTTTCGATTGAACCCGATGAGACAATACTGCATGCTGCATTAAAAAGAGGTATACCTTTTTGCTGTGAATGTGGTGGAAATGCTCGCTGTTCTACTTGCAGGATTTTAATTATTGAAGGAGAAGAAAATCTGACTGAGATTAATAGTGCAGAAGAAGAATTAAGAAAGCATTTTGAATTACCAGAAAATGTTCGTTTGGCTTGTCAAACTCAACTAAAAAATGGGAAAGTTAAAATCAAACGTATAATGAATGATGAAAGTGATTATCCTTTATATCTTAAAAATAAGCATGTTAAAGATATCGGGAGAGAGTTACAATTATGCTTGTTATTTCTAGATATAAGAAACTTTACTTCAATAGTAGAGCATCATTTAGCTTTTGATGTGATTCATATAATTAGAAAGCTTTTTTTGAGTTTTGAAGAAATTATTAATCAGTATGGAGGTAAAATAATAGAGACAGTAGGAGATGGGTTGTATGTGGCTTTTGGTTTCAATAATAATTTACAGCAAAGTGCTAACGATACAGTAAACTGTGGGAATGCTATTTTAAAGTCTCTTAAATCTTTGAATGAAGAATATTTCAAAAAATATTTCAGGGAAGAAATAGAAGTTGGAATAGGAGCTCACTTAGGTAAGGTAGCTATTGGAGATTTACTCTTGCGAGATAATAAGCATCAAATAGTGATGGGATATGCAGTTAATATTGCATCACGAATACAAGAAGTTACTAAAAAGCTGAATAACAATTTTATCATATCAGTAGATATTTATCAATTCTTAGATAAAAAACCTTTGTGTAAATATTCTTATCAATTTTTGAAAGGGGTCAAATCCTCCATTAAGTTATATCTTATTGGAGGCCCTTTTCTATACAAATTGAATAAGTGATTTTTTAATTATCTCAACTTAGAATTCAGATTATTATGGAAAATAATTCTTTTGTAAACAAAGTAGAGCAATCTGGAATTATTACAATTGACCTTATAGATTTTGCCCCAAAAGAGAAAAGTGTTTTTCTCGATATAAAGGAATTCTTATATCAGGGCTTAATTGTAAAAGAAAAAGAATTTAAAGAGCAAGTATCTAACACCGATTGGAATAAATATAAAGACAAGGTGGTAGCAGTAGGTTGCTCAGAAAATGTGATAATACCAACTTGGGTATTCATGATGCTTGCCAGTCGATTGGAGGAAATAGATTGCCGATATGATTTTAATAGCACCGAAGCACTAGATATAATGCTTTGGAAAGAAAATATTGAACAAGCAAATTTTGATGATTTAGCTGGTAAAAAAGTAGTTATAAGAGCTCGCACTGGTATTGCCCCAATACTTTATATGAAGATTACAGAAAAGCTGAAACCAATTGTAAAAACACTTATGTATGGAGAAGCGGGTATGCCTAAGGTGATCTATAAAAATAAATAAGTTTAAAAAATTAAAAATCAATATATAAAATGAAAGAAGTAGATATATGTATAATTGGCGCTGGGCCAGTAGGATTGTTTGCTGTATTTGAAACCGGACTTCTAAAAATGAGGTGCCACCTGATTGATGCTTTACCTCAAGTAGGAGGCCAACTTTCTGAAATATATCCACGAAAACCTATATATGATATTCCGGGTTCTCCGGGTGTATTGGCTCAAGATCACATAGATAAGCTATTAACCCAAATTGCTCCATTCGAGCCTACATATACTTTAGGAGAGAGAGTAGAGGCTGTAGAAAAATTAAGCGATGAAAGTTTTGTAATAACAACGAATGAGAAAACGGCTGTTAAAGCAAAAGTGATAGTTATCGCAGGAGGTTTGGGATCATTTGAACCACGAAAACCTAAAGTAGAAAATCTCCATTCTTTTGAGAATGGCAACGGCGTTACTTATATGGTAAAAGACCCGGAATTATTTAGAGATAAAAATGTGATACTTGCTGGTGGCGGAGATACTGCACTAGATTGGACCATTCACCTTGCAGGCATTGCTAAATCACTTACGTTGGTGCATAGAAATGAAACATTTAGAGGTGCCCCAGATACTGCCGAGCAAGTTTTTAATCTAGCAAAAGAGGGCAAAATCAATCTTATACTAAATTCAAATATTATTCAAGTTAAGGGTGATAAACATTTGCAGGAAGTGATTATTGCAGATAGATCTAAAAATGAAACTGTATTTAAAGCAGATTATTTAGTACCACTATTTGGTCTAAGTCCCAAATTAGGCCCAATTGCAGATTGGGGTTTAAATATAGATAAATCGGCTATAAGTGTAGATACTTTTGATTATTCTACTAACATTCCGGGAATATTTGCTATTGGAGATATCAATACATATCGAGGTAAATTAAAATTAATTTTGTGTGGTTTTCACGAAGCAGCACTCATGGCTCAAAGTGCATTTAAGTATGTTCATCCTGAACAAAAACTAAGTTTTAAATACACAACTGTAAACGGAGTTCACTCTTTCTGACAATTAGCATTACTTACAATCAAAAAAAATAGATAGTTATGGAAAATAATATGATAACTATATCTGTAGAAAGCTTAGATGGACAACATCAAAAACTTTTATTGCCTACAGATATGGGCCTAAGTTTAATGGAAGCACTAAAAGCCAATGAGTATGAAATTTTAAGTACCTGTGGTGGAATGGCTCTGTGTGCAACTTGCCATGTAGAAGTTTTAGACGGGGGAGAAAATTTACGAGAACCATCAGATCCAGAGTATGATTTGTTAGATACTTTACCAGATTGTACAGATAATAGTCGATTAGCTTGTCAGCTCCGACTATCGAATGAGATGGATGGCTTAGTGATTAAGCTTAAAGTCTAAAATTTTATTTTAAAAAATTGTTATTCCTTTAATTTCTATCAGAGATTATTAAAACCAAGTAATTTAGTGAAATATCACTTAGGAATAATTATGATATTCAAACTGATAATTATAAAAATCAAACATTAGCATAGTTTCATATCTGATTGTGCTAATGTTTTTTTGTGTTCAATTATGCGCTATTTAATTACGATTCAATAATTTGGATTTCTTCATTATTTTATTCTTATTGCGGTAATTATCTCCTCTCAAAAGTGCATCTTTTTAAAAGATGTTATTGATTAACTACATGCTTGAATATGAAAATGAATAACATTGAGATAATTATTTATAGAATAGCACATAGTAACGACAAGCTTGCATTTAGAGATTTCTATGATTTCTATTTTGAGAAATTGTTTACCTTTTCATTTAGAATTCTCAAATCAAATACCTTGGCAGAAGAAGTTATTTCTGATGTATTTATGAAAATTTGGACACAAAGAAATAAATTATCAGAGATTAAAAACATCGAAACTTATCTGTATGTACTTGTGAAAAATCGCTCTTTAGATATCATCAAAAAATCGTTTAAAGAGCATAATACACATTTTTCACTAGACGATTCTCACCTCGAATTAGCCATTGAAAGTTTTACGCCAGAGTCTGTTTATTTTGCTATAGAGTTACGTAAAGAGATAGATCAAATAGTTAAAAACTTGCCTATAGGGTGCAGAAATGCATTTTCATTGGTAAAAGAAGACAATTTGAATTATGCTCAAGCTGCTGAAATTTTAAATATTTCACCTAATACAGTTAAAAGTCAGGTGTACAAAGCTATTAATGAGATTAAGAAGCATTTAGAACATAAAGTTTCAGATAAAAAATTAAGTGTAAGTACCACCCGAGGGGTTAAATTCTTGATTTCTGTGATGCTAATTATAGAAAATTTTAATTTTTTTTACACTGACATAGTCTAATCATCAAAAATTGTCGTCCTTCCTTATGAGGAGATATTATTGAAATTTTTCTACTGCAAATATTACTTTATAACAAAGCACCAATTTGTAGCCTAGAGATAGTATGTAATTAATTTACATTTAAGAATTACCATGTCATATATTATTGAGATTTTGGTTAAAACTCTTAGAAACAAAGAGCTAGACCACCATGAGAAAACTTTTCTTGATGATTGGAAACGCCAATCTGATAACAATGCTACTATATATAAGAAATTAGAGAAATATTGGGATCATAAGCTAAAAGTGCGAAAAGACACAAAAGAAGATGTGTGGAATAAGCTTGAGCTTTTTATGGATAAAGAAACATCTATCGAAAAAAAAACTTCCCGAAAAATACATTTCAATAAACTTTATTATGTAGCAGCGTCAGTCTTATTGGTATTATTTTTTTTCTATTATCAAGAAAAACAGGATATAAACCCAAAAGAATCGCCTATTGCTGAGGTTTCTTATATAACAAGAGAAAACCAAAAAGGCGAAAAAAGGAATATAACGCTATCTGACGGCACTTTTATTAAACTTAATGCAGAAAGCAAACTCAAGTTTCCAGATAAATTTTCGGGCAATACCAGAGAGGTCTATTTAACAGGTGAAGCATTTTTTGATGTAAAAAAAGATACATCAAGTCCATTTATAATTCACACAAAAGATATTTCTACAGTAGTAAAGGGAACATCATTTAACATAAGAGCTTTTGAAGATGATCAATTAATTACCGTATCTGTTGTTACAGGATTGGTTGAATTGGAAAGTCATGATTCTGTAATGGTTTCTTTAAAGCCACACGAAGAAGCTATTGTAAATGTAATCGATAACAATGTAAAGAAGGAATCTTTCGAATTAGAAGAAATCTCTTGGAGAGACAACATCTTATGTTTTAAAGATCAGCATTTAGGCGAAATTATCACCACACTCGAAAGGTGGTATGGGGTAGAATTTATTTTAGAAGACGAAAATGTAAAAATGAAAAATGGCTTTTCAGGTACTTTTAAAAACGAATCTCTGCGCGAAGTAATGGAAAATTTAAGTTTTGCCGGGCATTTCAAATTTAGAATAGAAAAGGACAAGATTTATATCAACTAATTTAATTAAACGAACTATGCAAATGGGAATTAACAGTAGCTAGTTATCGACAAAAAAAGAATCCACTTGATGTATCAATACTTTGGCGAGTCTCGAAATCAAGTGGATCTCAATGATTTTTTAAACCATTAATATACAAAAATATGAAATTGAAAATATTACATCAAATTTTAAGCATGGCTAAGTACATGTTTTACGGCTTAATACTTCAAGCTTTTTTATCGAGCTTTTTAATTCCAGGAGATTCTCATGGACAGAAAAACTCTGTTTTTGATATTGAACTCAGTGTAAAAAGTGAAGAAAACTCATTGGAGGAAGTGTTTAATGACATTGAAGGGCAAACTGGATTTAAGTTTACTTATTTTCAGGATGATATCATCAATCAAATAAACACAAAATACACCTTCAATTTTCCGCAAAAATCTTTAGGATATATTCTAAGAGAAATTTCTTTGCAGAGTGGATTGGCTTTTAAAAGAGTGAATGAAAATATTAGTGTCGTAAAAAAAAACAAAAACCGTAATACATCAGAAGTATTAGAAGTTTTCGATCAACAAATAAAAATTTCTGGTACGGTTACTTCGGCAGAAGACGGAGAGCCTTTACCTGGTGTTAATGTATTGATAAAAGGCACTCAAAGTGGAACAACTACTAACTTTGATGGAAAGTATTCTCTCGAAGCACCATCTGGTAGTGTTTTGCTTTTCAGTTATATTGGATTTATTCCTCAAGAATTTACCTTAGGAGGAGAAAGCACAATAAATGTTGCACTAAATGTAGATACTGATCAACTCGAAGAAGTAGTAGTAGTGGGTTATGGTTCTCAAATTTCTAAAGAGGTAACTGGTGCTGTTCAGCAAATAAAAGCCGAAGAGCTGCAAGACCTACCAGTAGCACAGGTAACTCAGAAACTCCAAGGTAGAATGGCCGGTGTTCAAATTAATCAAACTACTGGGAAACCCGGTCAAGGCATGCAAGTTAGAATTAGAGGTCAAGCGTCAATTTTAGCAGGAAGCGACCCTTTATATGTAGTAGATGGCTTTCCAATAGTAGGAGATATTAGCACCATCAATCCAGATGAAATTGAAAGTGTTTCTGTATTAAAAGATGCAGCATCAACGGCTATGTATGGTTCTCGTGCTGCCAATGGTGTGGTATTGATTACCACTAAGTCTGGAACAAGTGGTAAAACTACTATAAGTTTGAATGCTTATGCTGGTGTGCAACAGGTACCTCAAAAAGGCAGGCCAGATTTAATGAATGGAGAAGAGTTTGCCAGATTCCAGAAAGAATCGTACGAAGATAGAGGGCAGGCTGTTCCAGCACCTTTCCAAAATCCATCGGAGTATGGAGACGGATACGATTGGTATGGTGGTATGCTTCGTACTGCACCCATACAGAATTATAGTGTTTCTATTAATACTGGCAAAGATAACTTTAGTACTTCTGCGGTATTGGGTTACTTTAATCAAGATGGTGTAATGCATAACTCGGATTTTACTCGCTATTCTTTAAGAATAAATTCAAATTTTAATGTAAGTAAAAAAATTAAAACGGGGTTTAATGTAGCGCCAACTTATTCGGTTAATAACATACCAAGTTCAGATGGTGCATTTTATGCGACTAACCAAGATGCCGCAGTTCCGGGTGGATTGCTTTCAAATGCCATGCTTACTTGGCCAATTCTTCCTTACGAAAACGAAGATGGTTCTTTGCCTTTAACCGCATACATTCCGGGTATAAGTGCGTTCCCAACACCTAACTGGTACAAAGCATTAGAGGAGATTACCAATCAATCCAAAACAATTCGCATGTTGTCAAATGCATTTATTGAGGTAACCCCAATTGAAGGTTTGAGTTTAAAATCTACCATCAATATTGATCTAGCAAATACAGATTTTGTGAATTTTAAACCATCAACAGTATCTACAACCTTTGCTTCTTTACCACCAACAGTTGCTACTTCATTTAGAAATTCTAATTTTTATACCTCATGGTTAAACGAAAACTTAGTAACCTATTCTAAGTCTTTTAGCGACCACAATTTTGAAGTACTAGGTGGTTTTTCAACTCAAAAATATAAATCTGATTTTCAACAAATAAGGGGAACAGATTTTCCTGATGACAGAATACAAGCTATACAGTCGGCTGTAAATATAGATAGAACCCAAACTTTTGACAGAATAGAAGAATGGGGGTTAATATCTTATTTAGCAAGATTATCTTATAATTATAAAGGCAAATATTTATTTACAGCTTCAATCCGTAGAGATGGTTCTTCAAGATTTGGTATAAATAATCAGTGGGGTAATTTTCCATCTGTTTCAGCAGGTTGGGTAATATCTGACGAACCATTTTTGTACAATAGCGAGAAAATATCTTTTCTTAAAGCCCGAGCAAGTTATGGTATAATTGGTAATAACAATATTGGTAATTATACACAATATGCGGCTGTAAGTACTACTACAAATGCTGTTTTTGGCTCTACAGTAGCACCGGGTGCTAGTATTACAAGTATAGGTAACAATCAGTTAGGTTGGGAAACTACCAAGCAGTTTGATATTGGTTTTGATCTGGGTTTGTTTGACGACCGCATCACGTTCACTTATGATTATTATAAGAAAAACACGACCAACCTGCTTTACAATGTAACAGTACCACAAGAGTCTGGCTTCGAAACAATTAATGCGAATGTAGGAGAATTTGAATTTTGGGGGCATGAAGTAACCATTAACTCAAATAACCTTACTGGAAACTTTAAATGGAAAACAGATTTCAACATTTCATTTAACGATAATAGAGTGGTGGCACTTTCAGATGGAGTAGATCGCTTATATGGCGGCTTTGGTAATTATGTGACCATTACCATGGTTGGTGAAAGAATCGGACAGTTTTGGGGCTTAATACACGATGGCGTTTATGTAGATCAAGCAGATTTTGACAGCTCACCAAAAGCAACAGCTTCAGAAGTTGGGACAGCAAAATATCAAGATGTAAATGGAGATGGCGTAATTACTTTTGGTGGTGATGAGGACGACCGTACATTTATAGGTAATCCATTCCCGAAATTTATCTATGGCTTCACCAACACATTCAACTACAAAAATTTTGATTTATCTATAGTTTGTGCGGGTTCATATGGTAATGATATTATGGTGATGACAGATCAAGGCACCACTAACCTTGATGGCGTATTTAATGTGGTAAAAGGAATTGAGAATCGTTGGAGGTCGCCAGAAAATCCAGGTGATGGATTATTCGGAAAATCAACCTCAGCAACTTGGATGGAACGTGACTGGGCTAGTACCAGATTTGTAGATTCAGGAAATTATCTAACCATCAAAAATATAACATTAGGCTATAATATTCCTGTAGGAAACAGCAATGTGTTTAAAAGTATAAGGCTAAATGCTAGTGTACAACAGGTGTTAGTGTTAACTCAGTATAGAGGAGTTAACCCAGAAGTAAGTGCTGCTGTGAATGGAACAGCAACTGGTAGTGCCTTAAACCTTGGCATGGACTGGGGGACTTTTCCAGTACCAAGAACCTACACATTGGGTGTAAACTTCGGAATATAAATACAGTTTAAGTCTAGTTTATTGAAAAATGAAAATACATATGAAATACTTTATTATAATAGCCGGATTCGCACTTTTTGCATTGAGTTCTTGCGAAGACTTTTTAGAAATACCATCAGAAACAGATTTATCTGCAACAACATTTTTTAAAACGCAAAGTGATTTTGAAAAAGCAGTAAATGGCGCTTATGCTCCACTGAGAACACTTTATGTAAGTGGACCAAACTCTGCAACAGGTGCGTGGATAATGGGAGAGATGCACTCAGACAATACCAGATATATATTTAATCAAAATTATCGAGCAGGTATAGATCAAGAACAAACTGCAGATTTTATTTACGATCCTGCCAGTGCTGCTCCTACAGGCAGATACCAAACCAATTATTTGGTGATTGCCAGAGCGAATGATGTAATTTCGAGAATAGATGATGTAGAGTTTGATGCAGCTGCAAAAGATGTAATTAAAGGAGAAGCCTATTTTTTAAGAGCACTATGTTATTTTGATCTCGTTCAATATTTTGGAGAAATTCCTTTGCATATATCGCCGGCAACTTCTTTTGATGATGTGGCTTTACCATTATCATCAGTAGATGAAGTATATGATCAAATTATTGAAGATGCTAGTCAAGCTGCTGCTTTGTTACCTGTTAAATCAAACCAACAAGCAGGTAGAGCTACTTCTGGCGCAGCAAATACATTGTTAGGTAATGTATATGTGGTTTTAGGTGACTATGCATTAGCAGAAAATGCATTAAAAGAAGTGGTAAACTCAAATGAGTATTCACTCTTGGCTAATTATGCTGATATATTTGATCCGGCAAATAAAAACCATACAGAGTCTGTTTTTGAAGTGCAGTATCTAGAAGGTACAGAAGGATATGCTAGCAATTTTATGTATTCGTTTTTTCCTCAGCCGATTACAGCAGACGAATTGTCTACACTTATGGGAAATTATAATGTTTTCCCTGAAAATGTGCAGGCACTTAACCAAGATGGATTTAATATACCAACTCCAGATTTAATAGCAGCTTACAAAGAAGGTGATTTGCGAGAAGATGCATCTATCGGTTATGGAATGGCAAATGGAAATATGTATCCATTCATATTGAAATATTTAAATCCGCATTCTACAGCAGGTATTACCAACGATAACTGGCCAATTTATAGATATTCAGAAGTGTTGTTATTGTTAGCAGAAGCTTTAAACGAGCAGAACAAAACAGCGGAAGCATTAGAATATTTAAATATGGTGCATAGTCATCCTAGAACTGGATTATCACCAATTAGTGCAAGCGATCAAGGTCAGTTGAGAGAGTTAATTTTAGATGAAAGAAGAGTAGAGTTAGCCTTCGAAAATAAAAGATGGCTAGATCTGGTAAGAGCTGGAAAAGTGCAAGAAGTAATTTCTAGTTATGGAGAAAATGTAAAAGCGAATCCTCAAGATTATTATTTCCCCGAAGGGTTTAATCCTGTGCCATCTTCTTTTACAGATTTTAGAACTACATTTCCGCTTCCGGCTTCTGAGGCTCTGCTAAACCCGAATTTTTAGAATAAGGTTAAATAAATTGTACAGTAATGGGTAATCGGTTGATTACTCATTACTATCTAGTTATTTTGAGACTATGCTAAGTAAATGTAGATTTGAACACGGCAAATAATGCACATGATCTGTAGATTTTATCTAAAAAGAAGATGTGTGTATCTTGATTTGCTAACTTATTGAAAAATCGATCAAGTGTAGATAATCAACCTGTGATAAGAAAGTAAATTCTTTTACTTTTTAAATTTTTATCAGGCAGATGCTCTGTGATTAAAATCAATTAATCCTGTAAAAGTCTCTCTGTTCTCTTACAGGAATGCTAATAGAATTTTAAAACATTCAAGATTATATTTATGAGTAGAAGAAAAGATCATATCAATTCAAAATTAAAGCAGGATGAAAGACGGAAATTCATCAAAAAAACCTCTTTAATAACTACATCAGCATTTTTACTACCAAATTTCGGATTTGGAAAAAGTACATCTGCTCTATGCTATGTAAATAATTTTGTAGAAGCAAAAACAAGCTATGGCAAAGTGCGAGGAATCACGGAAGAAGGAGTAAATCTTTTTAAAGGGATTCCATATGCTGGTAGTGTTTCTGGTGAGCAAAGATTCCGCAGACCGGCACCTTTGAAAGCTTGGAAAGGTGTCAGGGATGCCTTGCAATTTGGTGCACCGGCAATTCAATCTCCCCGAAGAAATGAGCCCGATCCCGCAGAGGATTGTCTCTTCTTAAATGTATGGACACCGGCCAACGATAATAAGAAAAGACCGGTAATGTTTTACAGCCACGGAGGTGGTTTTGTAATTGGTTCTGGTGCATCGCCCGGCCAAGATGGCTCCAATCTCGCTAGAAATTTTGATGTGGTAGTGGTAGAAACCAACCATCGATTGGGCTTATTAGGATTCTTGTATTTGGATGAAATAGCAGGAGAGGAATATGCAGGTTCAGGAAATATGGGAGTATTGGATATTACAGCCGGTTTAAAATGGGTACATGAAAATATTGCTGAGTTTGGAGGTGATCCCGATAATGTGATGATTTTTGGAGAATCGGGTGGAGGTGCAAAAACTTCTTGTTTGTATGCGATGCCAGAAGCTGCTCCTTATTTTAATAAAGCTTCTATCGAAAGTGGACCGGGAGTACGCATGCTATCCAAAGAAATGGCCAATCAAACCACTTTGTTAGTACTCAAAGAGCTAGGTATTTCTCCAAATAATTGGAAGAAGTTATTAGAAGTTCCTGCGGCAGATTTACTCAAAGTACAATCTCAAATTCCATTTACACCACCATATCAAGAAAAAACAAAAACAGGTGGAATTACAGAACCTAAAGCGGGTGGTTTTGGTCCGGTGGTAGATAGTGTCGCACTTTTGAATCATCCTTTTGATCCTACAGCGCCAAAAATATCTAAAGAAAAACCACTTATGGTAGGTTGGAACGAAGATGAATATACCTTCTTCGCTTGGGAGCGCAAAGATACAAGTTCTTTTAACCTTGATTTTGAAGGCTTGGCGACAAAACTAGAACCACAATTTGGAGAAAATACTTCTGAGGTAATTGCAGCATACAAAAAAGCGAGGCCAGAAGCGTCTGCAACTGATATTTTTGTAGCAGTGCAATCTATCGTAATGATGGGATTGGGCTCAATTGAAATAGCAGAAAAAAAAGCAATGCAAAACGGAGCTCCGGTTTACCTCTATAATTTCGGCTATAAATCGGAAATGAAAATACCCGGTACTGATTACCCGATGGGCACTCCTCATGCCATGGATATTTCATTCAAGTTTAATAATGAAGTTCCCCCTAAAGATGGAGAACCACCACGTATGAGTTTTGGTGGTAAACGTCCTGAGAAATATGAGGCATCTCGTAAAATGGCAGAATTATGGGCCACTTTTGCAAAAACGGGTAAACCAGCAGCCAAAGACGTACCCGAATGGCCAGCTTTTAATCTGGAAGACAGAGCCACCATGCGTATAGATGAGAATTGTGAAGTGATTTATGATAGATTTCATACTGAATTAGAGATGTGGAGATCAATTGGAAGGCTTCAATAAATATTCATTCAAAAACTTTAAACACACTTCAAAAAGATAATTTAACTACTATGAAAACCATCTTAACTGTATTACTGATCGTATCGAGTTACGTTTCTTTTGCACAATTTGGTGCACCTCGACCAGAGCAAAAATGGAAAGCAAAATGGGTAACTGTTCCAGAAATCGATGGTAGTTCAGCAGGCTTATATATCTTTAGAAAGACGATTTCTTTAAATGATGTCCCAGAAAATTTTGAGGTTTATATCACGGCAGATAATCGATACAAACTCTATGTAAATGAAAAACTGGTATCAGTGGGGCCGAGTTTGGGAGACCTTGAAAATTGGAATTATGAAACAGTTGATCTGGCTTCTTTTCTACAAACTGGTCAGAATATAATTGCAGTAAAAGTTTGGAATGAAGGCAAACTTAAACCAGTGGCTCAATTCTCTTGGAAAACAGGATTGATTATGCAAGGAGCTACAGAAAATACTGAAATAGTTAACACCAACGAATCTTGGAAATGTGCCCAAGATAAAAGCTATACACCTTTAGCTCAGAAAATTAGAGGCTATTATGCAGCAGGAGCCGGAGATCTTATTGATATGCATCATCAAATTAAAGGTTGGGAAACACAAGCCTTTGATGATAGCTCATGGAATAGTGCAAAACCTGTCTTTGAAGAAGTAACGAGTGGCTTTGGCTTTCGCCAAAGAGATGGCTGGCAATTAACACGCTCTATTCTTCCTCAAATGGAATTAACCAAACAGCGTTTATCCGCAACCAGAAAATCAGAAGGAGTAACTGTTCCTGATAACTTTCCTACTGAAAAAGTGGCCGTTACTATTCCTAAATCTACTACTGCGAAAATTTTATTAGATCAAACTGCACTTACAAATGCCTACTTTACGCTGATGTTTAGTGGGGGAGAAAATAGTGATATTACCATTACATATGCCGAAGCATTATTCGATAATAATGGCGAAAAGGGAAACAGAGATTTAATTGATGGTAAAACAATTCTGGGCAGAAAAGACAGCCTAGTTTCAGATGGTTCTATTAATCAGGTTTTTACCTCTCTTTCTTATAGAACCTATCGCTATGTAGAATTGAAGATAGAAACAAAGGAAAATCCGCTGGTTATTGAAGATGTCTATGGCACATTTACAGGCTACCCTTTTGAATTGAAAGCAAAAATAGATGCAGGAAAAGAAGAGTTGAATAATATGTTCGAAATTGGCTGGCACACAGCAAGACTTTGCGCAGTTGACACTTATATGGATTGTCCATTCTATGAAAGGCTACAGTACATTGGCGATACCAGAATCCAACATTTTGTTTCATTCTACAACAGTGGAGATGATAGACTTGCCAAAAATGCCTTGAACTTAATGGATTATTCCAGAAAACCAGATGGTTTTACTTTGAGTAGATATCCAGATACACAAAATCAAGCAATCCCTACTTATTCATTGTGGTACATCAGCATGTTGTATGATTATATGATGTATGGCACAGATCCAGACTTTATAAAAAATAAATTGTTAGGTTCTCGCCAGATACTCAACTACTTTATTAATTATCTGGATACAGACGGTTCCCTAAAAAATGTTCCCGGTTGGAATTTTACCGATTGGGTACCACAATGGCGCTTTGGCACTGCACCAACTAGCGAAGATGGTTCTTCTGCATTATTAGATTTACAAATGTTATTGGCTTTACAATCTGCTGTAGAACTAGAAAAAAATGCTGGAAGCAAAGAGTTCGCAACCTTATATAGTTCTTATGCGAATCAACTTTGCGAAACCATCAAAAGTAAATATTGGGATAGCTCTAAAACATTGTTTGCAGATACTCCAGAGAAAAATGTGTACTCTCAACATGCAAACTCATTGGCCATTTTAGCGGGTTTAACGAAAGGAGAAGAAGCTAAAAAAATTGGTGAAATAATGGTTTCAGACACAACCTTAGCTCCAGCATCAATTTACTTTAAATACTACTTGCATTTGGCACTAACCGAAGCCGGTTTAGGAGATGATTACCTAAGTTGGTTAGACATTTGGCGAAAAAACATCGAGTTAGGTCTTACAACTTGGGGTGAAACTTCTCAAGTAGAAACAACGCGCTCAGATTGCCATGCTTGGGGAGCTAGTCCAAATATTGAGTTTTTCAGAGTTATTCTGGGAATAGAAAGTGATGCGCCAAATTTCAAATCAGTTAAAATAGAACCGCACTTGGGAGATTTGAAAAACATAAGTGGAGAAATGCCCCATTCGGCAGGAATAATTGCAGTAAAATATAATAACAGTGGCAAAAATTTAAAGGCTGAAATTACCTTACCAGAAGGTATTAGTGGAACATTTGTCTGGAAAGAGCAAACATATGATTTAAAGAGTGGCAAAAACGAATTAAAGATTTGATAGAGTAATCAAGTCTTGAAAGATAAAGGAATGATAAAATTGATTATTACAATGATTATATCATTCCTTTTTTAGAATCTTAAAATCTTATATTTTTGTATCCACACCTCACTTCTCCAGCTATTTTAAAAATAGCTCAACCCATCTTTTTTTTAATTTTGGCTGCTACCAATAAATAATTAGTATAATTAATAAAGTTTGATTTTTATAACTATTGGTTTGATTTTTATAAAAACCATCTCAAGGCTCTCATGTTTATATAATACATTAATTACGAATAGTAACACTAATTAAAAGTTACACAAACAAACAATGATGATAGTTATTTGTAAAACATTTTAGTCAAAGATTCATCATTGATTTAAACCTTAACGAAAATAGACAAGAGAGAAAAATGAAGGTAATAATAATTGGAGCAAACGGTAAAGTAGGGAAACGTGTATTAAAGCAAATGGCAGATTCTGATAATTATGAGCCAACTGCATTTATTCGCAAAGAGGAACAAAAAGCTTATTTCACTTCTATACAAGTGCCAGTAATAGTTGCAAGTCTTGAGAGTAGCGAAGAGATAATTGCAGAAGCTATTAAAGGATTTGATGCAGTAGTATTTTGCGCAGGTTCAGGTGGTTCTACCGGTTATGATAAGACTATAGAAATAGACTTATACGGAGCAATAAAAGTAATTAATGCTGCGACAATAAGTGGTACTGACAGATTTATTATGGTTGGTGCAGCATTTTCGGATCAACCATCTTACTGGAAAGACGGAATGAAGCCTTACTACATCGCAAAACACTTAGCAGATAAAGAGCTTATTAGAAGTGGTTTAAATTATACGATTTTAAGGCCTGTGTTATTAACAGAAGATGCAGAAGCAGGCAAGATCATGTTACAATCCGATCCTAACTTATTAAACGATAAAATTTCGAGAGAGGCAGTTGCTGAAACAATCATAAACATTTTACCAAATGCAGATACCTATGGTAAAATTCTCGAAATGAGCGAAGGACCTTTAGAAATAGAAAGGGCTGTTAAGCAATTCGTTTAAAATCGATATCTATTAGTTCGAATCCTATAATAATTTGATTTATAAAAATCATCATTGGCATATTATGCCCTCTTTGAAAATTCTGATATAAACTCAAATAAATAATATTTAAAAATGGGGGAGATAATATCCTCCATTTATTACTAACAAAATAAACAACAAGAATCATGGAAATTATAAAGAACGGCGAACAACCATCAGTAAATCCACCTGAAGAATATTTTACAGGAAGTGTGAGACTAGACCCTCTTTTCTCTCAAAAAGAATCTACAAAAGGAGCAGGTTCTCTAGTAACTTTTAGCGCAGGTGCAAGAACAGCATGGCATACACACCCTGCAGGACAAACACTAATTGTAACATCTGGATTGGGATGGGTACAAAGAGAAGGTGGTCCTATCGAAGAAATTCGTCCGGGAGATGTGGTATGGTTTCCACCAAACGAAAAACATTGGCATGGAGCATCACCAGAAAAAGCAATGAGCCATATTGCTATTCAAGAAGAAGTAGACGGTGATGTAGTAAACTGGCTAGAAAAAGTATCTGACGAACAATACAAAAAATAAGAGAAATGCCACATATTCAAATAAACCTACTCGAAGGTAAGAGCGAAGAACAAAAGCAAAAACTCACTGAAGAAATAGTAAAAATAGCTAAAGAAATCTTGGATTACGGTGATGATGCTTTTTCTCTAAGCATAGAAGATTTTACTAAAGACGAGTGGAAAGACGAAGTATATCCGAATAAAGTAATGGCGAATAAAGATATTCTTTATAAAAAGCCCGGATATACAATGTAGTAATACATAACACTAACTAATAACATAAACAACACAATGAGCTTAAAAAATAAAATTGTAATAGTAACAGGTGCAGGCGCCGGAATTGGTGCTGCAGCTGCGAAAAAATTCTTAGACAATGGTGCTAAAGTTGTCTTAAGTGATTTAAAAGTAGAAAATGTAGAGCCAATAGCAGAAGGCTACGATAAAGATCAATATTTATTAGTTGCTGCTGATGTTTCTAAAGAAGAGGAAATCAAAAATCTTGTAAGTAAAACACTAGAGCATTATGGCCAAATTGATGTGTTGGTTAACAATGCAGGGGTTTACGGCGAAAGTGAGTTTACCGAAACTACTACCGATGAATGGAATCGTTTAATTGGTGTGGATTTAAACTCTGTGTACTTTACTAGTCGTGAGATTATTCCTCATCTTAAGAAAACCAAAGGTTCAATTGTAAATGTGTCTTCTCTATCAGGACTTGGTGGTGAAGCAGGTCACCCAATTTACAATGCGGTTAAAGGTGGAGTAACTAACCTTACCAGATCACTTGCAGTAAACTATGGTGAGTTTGGTGTGAGGGTAAATGCAGTTTGTCCTACATTTGTAAACACCCTCCTCACAAAAGAGATGCTGAAAAACGAGAGAACTGTAAGCAAAGTGTTAGACCGTATTCCTCTAAACAGAATCGCCGAACCTGAAGATATTGCCAAGGCAATTTACTTTTTAGCAAGTGATGAAGCCGCATTTATATCGGGAGTAAACTTACCAGTAGATGGTGGTGTAAATGCTTCTAGCGGTCATCCACTTAACATGGGTAGCTACGAGTAATTTTAAATGCTATATCTCATTACATAAATTGAGTTAAAGTAAAGGCAATGGACTTTAATAGTTCATTGCCTTTATGTTTAAAAAGTATGTAAAATGAGTTTGCCACTATCATATTCTTTTTTGAAAGTGTAACCCATCGAGGTATCTATAATAATGATAGAAGTAGGTCAATAAACCTTTGACCTTATGCATGGTTGTAATAGAAGTTGTTTTTCAACATTTCAAAAGCCAAAAAAGAAAGCCTTAGTTAAATGTGATTGAGCTACATGTTAAGTTGATAGACACTATTTAATAAATATTCTGTAGCTATAGCATCTTTCATTAGACATATTAAACCTTAATAAATGAGCGACATTCGATATTTTACTAATGATCTAAAAGATCATGTTAGAGGGGCAAAAGATGCTGTTGTTACAATTGAAGAATATGGTGATTTCGAATGTCCTTCTTGCCAAGATGTATTTCCAGTACTAAGGAGAATACAAAATAAAATGGGAGATAGACTCAAGTTAGTATTTAGGCATTTTCCTTTGGTAGATCAACATCCTAATTCTTTTAAGGCAGCAGAAGCTGCGGAAGCCGCTGCCGCACAAGGTGATGAAAAATTTTGGCTTTTGCACGATCGTTTATACGAATCACAAAATGCATTAACATTAGAAGACCTAGAAAAGTACGCTACTGAAATAGGTCTTGATGTTGAACGGTTTATTAAAGAAATTAAAGAGGGAGTTTATAAAGATTTAGTTGAAGAAGATATACAAAAAGGCAAATCTCAAGACGTTTCGGGCACACCAACAATTTTTATAAATGACGAAGAATATAGTGGTGCTCTAGAATATGAGGAGATTTTAGAAAAAGTGGCAGAAACAGGAGATTTTACAGATATATTAGAATCACTGGATAAGCAAAATCAAAAAATCCGAAAAACGATAGATCAATCCCAGCGAGGAGCACCAGCAGCAGGGCAAGCTGTTAGAGATCGATTCTCGTCTGATGAAATTTTTCAAAGAGTAATGGCCAGTGCCGATGAAGAAATAGATCGCAATGTAAAATTGCTGTTTTTTAGTGGATTGGCTGCCGGGTTAATCATTGGCGCAAGCTTTTTTGGTCGAGTTGTATTAACTACTGCTTACCCACAAGATTCTGTCGGGTTGGGTAATCTACTTTATCCTATTGGTTTTATTGCCATTGTTTTGGGAGGCTATCAGTTATTTACAGAAAATACATTAACACCAGTTACATTAGTTTTAACTAGGCTTGCAAGCATTCCAAGTTTGCTTCGTCTTTGGAGTATCGTTTTGTTTGCCAATGTAAGTGGAGCAGCAATTGGTGCTCTTTTGTTTGCTAATACCGGGGTTTTTAGCTCAGAAGCTGCAGAAACAGCCTCCAAAATAGGAGAACATGCTCTTAGTTTTTCAAAAATCACATTGTTCTATAAAGCAGCTGTAGCGGGGGGGTTAGTAGCTACTATGGTTTGGTTAGTTCATGCTGCAAGAGATACGATATCTAGACTTCTAATTATCTATATTGTAATGATCTTAATTCCAGCCGGAGAATTGTTTCATTGTGTAGTTGGAGCTTTTGAAATTTTTTACCTTGTTTATGTAGGATCAGCCAGTTTGCTTACTGTATTTATAGACTTTTTTATACCAGTTGTTTTAGGTAACATTATGGGAGGAGTGATTTTCGTAGCTTTTGTAAACTATGCCATGACATCTGAGAGGTCTATTCCCAGTTACAATTTTCGAAATAAGTTATGCTTAAAAGAATGGATTCTAGGTAATCACTTAGCTAAGCATTTAGATCAAAAACAAGAATAAGCTTCTAATAATATCATCATTTAAATTAATAAAGGTATAACCCATTAATTGGAAGTTTTTGATAATTATTAGACAGTTCTAAAGTAGAATGAACCTTTAAGTTTGATTTTTATAATTATTGGTTTGATTTTCATAAAACCAAGATAAATCCTCTTGGTTTAATATATAGTAAGTTACTCAAGAAAAGTAATCATTACTAAATACAGATTGACATTTATAAGAATACTCAAATCTAAATATGAAATTTTTGCAAAAAATGATAACAATGAAACTAATACAAAAAAATACCCTAGCAATACTACTTGGTTTATCTCTAGCAATAACTTCGTGTAGCCAACAAAGAAATGATGTTACAGAAGGATCTACCAGCGATGATGAAATAGAATTCATTTTTCCTAAAGGTAATAAAGGTGCAGAGAAAAACTTTACTGGCAATGCCTACAACTATGGACTTTTAATGGATAGCACACTTACTACTATTGTAGGAAATGTTTATTTTGAACCTGGTGCAAGAAGTAATTGGCATACACATCCGGCAGGTCAAATTTTAGTGATTACAGATGGCGTAGGTTATCACCAGATAGAAGGGGAACCAATTCAAGTAATGAAAAAAGGTGATGTAGTAAAGTGTCCACCAAACACCAGACACTGGCATGGAGCAAGTCCAGACAAAGGCTTACAGCAAATGTACATTTTACCTAACATTGAGAATGGCATTGTAGAATGGATGGAACCAGTGACTGACGAACAGTATAAACTTTAATAGAAACTCAATATAAATAAGCCTGAAAAAGGTTTAGTAATTTTTTTAATAACCAATTAAACTATGATTTTACAAGAAAAATATAAGCTAAATAACGGAGTAGAAATCCCTAAACTAGGATATGGTACTTGGATGATTGAAGATGCTGCTTCAGTAGATGCAGTTAAAGACGCTATCAAAATCGGTTATAGACATATAGATACAGCACAAGCCTATCAAAACGAGCGTGGAGTTGGTAAAGGGATTAAAGAATCTGGTGTAAACAGAGAAGAAATTTTTGTAACAACCAAGCTAGCTGCTGAAGCTAAGTCTTATGAAGAAGCTAAAAAAGCCATCAATGGTTCTTTAGAGAAGCTAGGTTTAGATTACATCGATTTAATGATTATTCACAGTCCTAAACCATGGGCCAAATTCGAAGAAGAAGACAGGTATTTTAAAGGTAATCTAGAAGCATGGAAAGCCTTAGAAGAAGCCTATGAAGCAGGAAAGATAAAAGCCATTGGTGTATCTAACTTTATAAAAGAAGATTTAGATAACATACTGGGTAATGCTAAAGTACAGCCAGCAGTTAACCAAGTTCTTGCTCACATTAGCAATGTGCCAACTGAGATGATCGAATATGCAAAATCTAATGATATATTGATCGAAGCATTTTCTCCAATAGGCCACGGTGAGTTATTTAAAAATGATAAAGTAGCAGCAATTGCTAAGAAATATAATGTTTCTATACCTCAATTAGCTATTCGCTACGATTTGCAATTAGGTTTACTTCCATTGCCTAAAACAGCTAATCCAGACCATATGAAATCTAATGCTGAGGTAGATTTTGTGATTTCTGATGAGGATATGGAAAGCTTAAATAACATGGAAGAAATTAAGGATTACGGAGAACACAGCAACTTCCCAGTATTTGCTAAATAATCAAAAGTTTTCAATCAAAATATAAACAAGTGGGTGGCTATAACTCTGTACATTTAGAGTTGTAGTGCTACTTGTTATACAAGCCAAAATTTTGGCTCACTTCAAACTAAACTATATAAATTAATCAAGCAGGTCATTTTCTTAAATGATTATAACTGCTTTAAAAAAAATTAACATGAAAAATTCATTAGAAGGTAAAACCGCAATAATAACAGGTGCAAGTAAAGGGATAGGTAAAGCTATTGCCGAGTTATTTGCAGAGGCAGGTGCTTCTGTAGTATTAACTGCAAGAAAAGAAGACGAATTAAACGAAACAGTAAAAGGAATTACGTCTAAAGGTTATTCAGCTATTGGAGTTGTAGCTGATGTCGGAGACCCTAAATCGCCAAAAGAAGTGTTTAATAAAACCATAGCAGCATTTGGTCAGGTAGATATTTTGGTAAATAATGCCGGATTTGGTGAAATGGCAAGTATCGAAGAAACTACTGACGAACATTTTGAAAATACCTTACAGGTAAATCTATTTGGAGTTTTTAGATATAGTAGAGAAGCTATACAACACTTTTTACCAAAAAATAAAGGTGTTATTATCAACATTTCATCTGTTAATGGGAATAAGCCAGTTAATGGTATCTCATACACTACCAGTAAAGGAGCTTTAAATACTATGACCAAACATCTTGCTATGCGTTTTGCCGGTAGTGGTATTCGAATCAATACTATAGCTCCAGGGGTTACTGTTACAGATGCTTCTAAGGCATGGAAAAACGGAGAGCAAGAAGGTGGCGAAGAGATGATGAAAGTAACTCAAAGATATGTAAATCTTGATGTTGATGAAGCAGACCCGATAGATATGGCATATGCAGCCTTGTATTTTGCTAGTGATGTTTCTAAAAAAACCACTGGCCAGATATTACAAATTGATAATGGTGGATGGTTATAAGCTTTTATATTTTGATAAATAACTGCAACTTAGAAACATTACTACAGGGCATTGAAATATCAATGCCCTATGCTTATTAATAACAAAACTACCTCAGATAAAATTATTTACTTTTTTAAGCTTATAGAAAATGAAACCCTTAAAAATTACCATCACAATTAGATTTTTATCCTTAGCGATTTTACTATTTGTTGTTAGCTATACTTATGGGCAACCACCCAGACCAAAACCCACCCCAAATGATACATTACAATCGGTTCGGGTATTAACTAATGGCAAAGTAATGTTTAGCATTTATGCTCCCAAAGCATCCAAAGTTACTATTGATGGAGATTTTTTAAGCCTTTCAGGTAGCGTATTTGGCCGACAAAAAGAGATGAGTAAAGCAGATAATGGAGTTTGGACTTTTACGAGCGAGGTACTTCCTGCTGATGCTTACACATATTCATTTATAGTTGATGATGTTAAAACATTAGATCCCCGCAACACTCTTTTAAAAGAAAGTGAAAACAGCCACGATAATTATTTTGTAATGGAGGGAGAATCATCTGAATATTGCCAGAATTTAAATGTACCGCATGGTAAGCTAGAGGAATTGTGGTTTCACTCATCAGTAACCGATAAAATGACGCGATTTCATGTATATACTCCTCCTGGCTACGAGAAAGTGACAAAAGAACTACCTGTATTAATATTACAACATGGTGGCGGAGACAACGATGCTTCATGGGCAACAATAGGTAGGGCTAACTTTATAATGGATAACCTTTATGCTAAAAAGGCTGCTGAACCAATGGTTATTGTTATGCCAATGGGACACCCCGGAGAAGACTTCTATGCTGGTTTAGGAGTAAAAGAAGATCCCTATTACACACAATTGTTTGATGAAATTATTCCGCTAGTCCACGATAAATATCAAGTAAAAAAAGACCGTTACAGTACTGCTTTTGCAGGATTGTCTATGGGTGGTTTACAGGCATTAAACGTTGCATTATTTACTCCTGAAAAGTTCGGTTATGTATTACCCTTGAGTACTGGCTTTTTTGAACAACAGCGAAAAGATTTAGTAAACAATTATGAAGAGGTTTTAAAAAATCCTGAAATCAATAAATTCAAACTATTTTGGATTGCCATGGGTGGTAAAAGTGATATTGCTTACGAAAATGGAGAAGCTGTAAAGAAAATCTTTGATAAATATGAGATAAAATATCAAACCAATACTTATGATGCTGGGCATACTTTTATTACTTGGCGCCATAATTTATTAGAGTTTGCACCATTGCTATTTCAAGATTAAATAGTACATAGATTTAGAGGATGTTTATAATTCATTTAAAAGAAATACCAAATAGGTTGACGTTTGTATTTTGCAATTATCAGTTTGATTTTTGTTAGTAAATACTTATTTTAATTTGCTCCTTTGTTCAGGTTAATCTTTAAAAGAACTAAGGATGCATATAATATGGAAATGTTTTTTTAATGAATTAGTTAATCAGCCAATGGATTCCGCAGAATCGATAGAAGAATTTTATCATCGTAAGTTTAAATTGTTGCCAGAAAGTTTGGGTAAAAATGTTGGTCACTTTAATATATTTCATATAGCACCATTCAGAGAAGGTAAAGTTACATCTGTACCTTATAGAAGAAGGGATTTTTATAAAGTGATGTTATTAATAGGAAGAAGCCAAGTACATTTTGCAGATAAAGTATATAAAATAGAAAAGCAGGCTCTAGCATTTTCTAATCCATTAATTCCATATAAATGGGAACAACTAGACAAGATGTTTGACGGCGTCTATTGTATTTTTAATCCACAATTCTTTCAGCAATATAGTCAGTTTGGAGATTATGAGTTATTTCAACCTACTGGTAATCATATATTTGAATTAACAGATGCGCAAACCAGCGAGATTCAGGAAATATTCGATAAGATGGAAACGGAATTCAATTCTGGTTACAAATATAAGTTTGATGTTATTCGAAATAGAATTTTAGATTTGATCCATTATGGTTTAAAATTAGAACCTTCAACTTCTATTTACAATGATTCAATAAATGGCTCTTATCGTATTTCTAAGCTTTTTATGGAATTGTTAGAAAGGCAATTTCCTATAGATGACAGCCACACTTCTATCAATTTAAAGTCACCTTCAGAATTTGCCGAAAAACTTAATGTTCATGTAAACACATTAAATCGAGCGGTAAAACTAACAACCAGTAAAACTACTTCAGAAGTAATTGCCGAACGCATTGTAAAAGAATCAAAAATACTGTTGAAACATACGAATTGGAATGTTGCTGAAATTGCCTATGCATTAGGTTTTAAAGAAGCGCCTCATTTTAATAATTTTTTTAAGAAACACATGGAATTGAACCCATTAAAATATCGGAATGCTAATAGCAGGAGCCGAGTTTGATTTTTGCAAGTATTGGATTGTTCCATGTAATTAAATAATCATACTTTCTACGAACTTTGATCTTACTAGATTAATAAATATGAAAGTATGAAAATGAAAAGCTACTATTTGCTTCTGGCAATTACTCTCAATTCTTTTTGGAGTATGGCACAGGAAAATACAGGCGTATTGAATGTAAATTATCTGGATAGAGAAATCTTAATTGATGGTGTTTTGAATGAGACAGCTTGGTACGAAGCAAATACAGTGTCTAACTTCTGGCAATATTTCCCCACAGATTCTATAAGAGCAAAAACTAATACCGAAATCAAAATTCTTTATAATGACGATGCCATTTATATTGGTATTTATGCCGAATCAGTTGGTGAAAAATATGTGGCATCTAGTCTCAAAAGAGATTTTAGCGGAGCCAGTAACGACAATATTTCTGTGCTTTTCGATACATTTAGCGACGGAGCTAATGCATTTCTTTTTGGAATTACACCCTTTGGTGTACAACGAGAATTATTAATTTCGGAAGGTGGTTCTGCCCGTGGTCTAAACCCTGCTTGGGATATGAAATGGCGCGCTGAAGTTAAAAGATATGATGACCACTATATTGCAGAATTGGTTATTCCATTTACCTCTATGAAATTTCCCGAAGGCTCTCAAAGTTGGCGGTTTCAAGCTTATAGATTCGATTACCAAAGTCAAGAACACAGCGCTTGGGCGCGTGTTCCGCAAAATCAATTACTTTCTAGCTTGGCTTTTATGGGAACACTCCATTTTGAAAAACCACTTGGTAAATCTAGAACTCCACTAGCCTTAATACCTTATGTAAATACACTGGTGCAAAACAACTCAATTAGCGAAGAATCGAGTGTAGAGTTTAAAGTAGGAGGGGATGCGAAAGTAGCCATTGGTAATGGTATGAATCTAGATATTACCATTAACCCCGATTTTTCGAATGTAGAAGTGGATGAAATTTTTACAAATTTAACCCGATTCGAAATTCAACTTCCAGAAAGGCGACAGTTTTTTATTGATAATAGCGATCTCTTTGGTTTGTATGGCAGTATTTATAATGATGCTTCTCCATTTTTTTCTAGAAGAATTGGTTTGGCAAGAGATACCACTGGTAATTTAATTCAAAATAGAATTATTGGTGGCGCGCGATTAAGCGGTAAACTGAATCAGAATTGGCGATTGGGGTTTCTTAATATCCAAACTGATGAAGATATTGAAAATGAGATTGCTTCTAACAACAACATGATGCTGGCAATCCAACGAAAAGTATCTGCAAGATCGAGTATTGGCGCTTTTTTTATTAATAGGCAAACATTTGAAGATTACGATTTTGTTTCTTCTGCCGAAAAGTATAATCGGGTTTATGGTGTAGATTATAATCTGGCATCAAAAAACAACAATTGGACAGGTAAATTTTATGTGCATCAATCTATACAACCAGATGACAGTAGAGGTAATTTATCTTCACAAGCTACGGCCGCTTATAACGATAGGTATTGGTACTTCTCCGCAGATATCGTTCATATAGATCAAGATTTTCAATCAGATTTAGGTTTTATTCCCCGCAAAGACATTGTAAAGTATGGAATGGGGATTGGTAGAACATTTTATCCAAAAGGAGGCATCGTAAATAAACATGTATTGAGGTTGATCTCTCTAACTTTTTGGCGGCCTAGTTTCGATTTTAAGAAAACAGATCAACTTTGGCGGCCAGAATATACCATAGAGTTTAGAGACCAGTCAAGTCTCGAAATGCAATACCTCGATCAGTATATTTACCTAACTAATGATTTTAATCCTACAGGAAAAGAAGGAGATGCCATTTTAGGAAACACTGGGTATGATTTTAAGCAGCTAACAGCTACTTATACCTCAAATGTAACCAAACCTTTTACCTATGGTTTTACAACTACGCTGGGGCAATTTTTTAATGGCAATTCTTATTCTTATGGTGTTACACTTGGCTATCGTTTACAGCCTTATGCCAATTTTAGTGTAAATGCTCAATACGATAGAATTAGATTACCCGGAGAAATACTCGATGCAGACTTTTGGTTGCTTACTCCTAGGGCAGAAGTAACCTTTACAAAATCTATCTTTTGGACAACCACCATTCAATATAGTAATCAACGCGACAATCTTGGAATAAATTCAAGAGTACAATGGCGATTTGCACCACTGTCAGACTTGTTTTTGGTATATAATGATAACTATTTTCCTGTCGGCTTCGGCCCAAAATTTAGATCTATCAATTTAAAATTGAACTATTGGTTTAATCCTAAACTGTAAAATATGAAATCTACAAAAAGGCAAATAGAACTACTAAAAAGCTAAGCATTGATTTAACAGAAACTATGGAAAAACTCAGATCAATTAATCATTTTAAAATCAGCATAATAAGCCAGATAATTATAACTTTTACCTGCATTACCATGTTAATTAGTGGTTGCAATGCTTCATTAGGAATCAATAACCCAATTGCCACTTTAAAAAACTTTGAACAACATAGTGATATGGTAATTCGCTTTGCCAAATTGGAGATAAAACAGGCTCAGCTTAATGATTACGAAACTTATCTAAAAGAAGGAATTGAAACAGCAATAGCCAAAGAGCCCGGTGTTTTAACAATGTATGCCCTTCAAAATGAATCTGAGCCATCTAAAATTACCATACTCGAAATATATGAAAATGATTCTGCCTATCAAGCACATATTGAATCGGCTCATTTCCAAAAGTATAAGACGGGTACTTTAGAAATGGTAAAATCGCTTGAGCTAATCGATTTAAACCCAATTGTTTTTGGAGTAAAAACTGATAACTAAATAAATAATGAATATAAATTATCTAACAATGAAAACAGCACTCACAACCATATTGCTGGCATTAACTTCTTTCTCGTTAATAGCACAGCAAAATATCTTTAATAGAACTGAGATAGTTTCTCCCGAAATTAATAAAGATAATACAGTTACTTTTCGACTGAAAGGGCCAGAAGCAAGCAAAGTTACAATTTCTGGTAGTTGGATGCCGAGTAAAGGTTTTGAATCTCCATCAGAAGAAATGCATAAAGGTGATAGTGGCGTATGGACTTACACAACCGAAGCATTACAGCCAGAACTTTATAGATATTCTTTTTCTGTAAATGGTGTTCGTACTACCGATCCTAGTAATGCTTTTGCCATTCGCGATGTAGCTACTTTATCCAATATATTTTTAATAGAAGGAGGCAAAGCAGATAACTACAAGATAAATGATGTGCCTCATGGTACAGTTGCTTATAGATGGTACGATTCTCCGGGTAACGACAAAAAAAGAAGATTAGCTGTTTATACACCAGCAGGATACGAAAACAGTGAAGAAAATTATCCAGTATTGTATCTGTTACATGGCATTGGTGGAGACGAAGAAGCATGGCTTGGATCTGGTCGCGCTAAGCAAATTATGGATAACTTAATTGCACAGGGTAAGGTAGAGCCTATGATTATGGTAATGCCAAATGGGAATGTTTCTCAACAAGCAGCACCGGGAGAAGCTAGCGATGGTTTTAAAAGACCAACTTTTATGTTACCTCATACGATGGATGGCAAGTTTGAAGAAACCTTTATAGATATTATAAAATTTGTAGAAAGTAATTATCGCACTGTAGAGAAAAAAGAAGGCCGTGCAATTGCTGGTTTGTCTATGGGTGGTTATCATACAGCTTATATTTCTATGAATTACCCCAATACTTTCGATTATGTTGGTTTATTCTCACCTGCTATCAACGTAAATAACAATCAACCTAAAATCTCAGTAGCTTATCAAAATATTGATGAGAAACTAAAAGCTCAATTAGATAATGGTTATAAATTGTATTGGATTGCTGTTGGTAAAAATGATATGCAAATGTTGTTAGATGGTATTCAGAAATATCGCAAAGACCTAGATGCCATTGATATGAAATACGCTTATAAATTAACTGAGGGTGGACATACTTGGGAAAACTGGCGCGATTACCTTGTAGAGTTTTCACAAAGTTTATTCAAAAAATAAATAACTATATAACCCAAGTTGCGGTTTACAAAGATTTATGAATAGTGAAGGCAAAAATGAAGAGCACGATCTTAAGGATGAACCCTTGGGCAGTGACGGCATGGATTTTCAAAGGGAACCATGCCAAGATCTCAGAGAAAGTGGTCTCGATCCTTTTTCGCATCATGTCCTTCAAGTATGCCATGGCCGGATGGTCTGGCCTTTTGGAATTTGACTTTCGGACCGCGAGTAGGTGGATGTGCTCAAGTTCTTTGTAATAATCTTCTGTCTCATAGTCTGTATAGGCACTATCGGCGAACAGCTCACTGTCAGGGGGCAAATCGATATCCATACTCTTGAACGCGGTTATGTCATGGTAAGAGCCCGCACAGATGAAGTATTCGACCGGGATGCCGTCCGAAGTGGCGATGACCTGGACCTTAAAGCCATAGAAGTACTCCCTTTTGGACATGTTCTTCCCTCTATAGGCCTTGTCGCCGAGCAGTCTGCAGTTGTTTATCCGGATGTTTTTGCAAACGGCGACCGGGAAAGAATCGATGAGGTACCGGCTATCGGTGTTCAGTTCTTTTATGGCCTGGCCGAGGGCAAAAAACAAGCTTGAGATTGTTGGCGCGAGCCGATGCAGATGGCGGTTGAAATTGGATTTGTCGGGAAAATCAAACTGGTGGCCCTCTCTTAGATAAGCCCGTGCCCTTACATAGTTGCAACCGAAAAACCTGGCGGCCACAATGGCAGTGGTGATGATCTGGGCATCTGTCAGCTTGCGCATATGTCCCTCTTTTGGGCGCCCGATTTTTAGATAATCGTCAAGAAAACAGTAAATTGCGATGGTGAAGTCTTCCATTGTAAATTAGGTTTGGCGACTAAAATTTACAATTAATTGGTTGACTTCACTTTATTTTCATCATATATCGCAACTTGAATTATATAGCTTACCATTGTACCTTCAATATAATTTATAACAAAGCTTACACCTTATATTAAGGTACATTTTCCTTCCAATTAAGACTAACTACTTAGTCTAAGTATCCAATTTGTACTGCCCTTAGCTCATTAGAGATTGAATAGTTTGAAATTTATATCTTTTGATTTGATATTCTTTACTTTGAAAGGCAAGCTCCAATTTATATTTGTATCATATTCTGATGGTTATATGTGAACTCTAAAAACGATTTTAGAAAATAGCTTATAACACTTCTGAGTATCTGTTTTCAAAAAGAAAAACTTAATTCACCTAGTTATTAACTAATGCCTAAGTTTCTAATAAGGAAAGAGCTTTAATTTCATATACCTTTTCTGTATGGATAAGTAAAGCAAAATCCTCAAACTTGGCTCTTCAACTAATAAAAATGAATATTAAAAAAGAACACTTGGTTTCTGAGTTCAATAGCGAACTTAAACTTAAAGGGTTCAATGTATTTGAAATTGATAAAGACAGCTATGCGACAAAAATTTACAGTAGAAAAGATTTCTATAAAATTTGCTTAACTACTGGTAAAAGCATTATCCATTATGCTGATCGAAGTTTTGAACATGAAGGTACCATATTATTTTTTGGTAATCCTCATATTCCATATTCTTGGGAATCTTACTGTAGAAAATATACTGGTTATACCTGCTTGTTTTCTGAAGAGTTTTTTAAACAATGTAACCAGTCAGATATCCTTCAAAAATCTCCTTTATTTCAATTAGGTGGTACACCAATTTTAAAAATTACTGATACGCAAAGAGCATTTCTAAATGAAATTTTCTGCAAAATGATAGAAAATCAGCAGTCTAATTATTCATATAGAGATGAGTTGATAAGAAATTATATTCACCTAATTTTTCATGAAGCATTAAAAATGCAACCTTCAGAAAAGTATGATGCATATAAAAATTCTGCTTCACGTTTAACATTAGTATTTTTTGAACTTCTGGAACGCCAATTTCCGATAGAAAGCCTTGATCTTCCACTTAGACTAAAAACAGCTCAAGACTATGCATCAAACCTTTCTGTACATGTAAATTATTTAAATAGAGTGGTAAAAGAAATAACAGGCAAACCAACTACAGTACACATAACTAATAGAGTGGTAAAGGAAGCAGAAGCACTGTTACGAAATACCAATTGGAGTATATCAGATATTGCCTATGCTCTTGGCTTCGAATACACTACCTACTTTAGCAATTTTATTAAAAATGCCACTGGCAAAACTCCTAAGACAATAAGAGCAACTGATATTTGAATACCTTAATTATCAATTTGATATTTTTAATAGACTAAATATATTTCTAATATAAAATTAACAACACAATAAAATGGAACATACATCAGAAAATAATGATATAATCTATAGACTTAAAACAGGTGAAACAATTCCAATGGACCATCCAGATTTCGGTAAATTGGCAGACGCTGCTAGTAATATATTTAATCAATTGTCGCGCTTTAATAATACTCATAATATAGATCAATTGAGAAGTGTTTTTAGTGTAATTATAGGAGAAGCACTAGATGCTACTAGCACTGTATATCCACCTTTTTATACAAACTATGGCAAAAATATTTCTATAGGCAAAAATGTCTTTATCAATCATGCAGCGAGTTTTTTAGACCTTGGAGGTATTATAATAGAAGATAATGTAATGATTGGACCCCGTGTAAATATTTCATCAGAAAATCATCCAGTAGACCCTGCAAATCGCAAACAATTAATACCGGGAAAAGTAACAATCAAGAAAAATGCTTGGTTAGGAGCAGGAGTAACTGTACTACCAGGTGTTACAATTGGTGAAAATTCTGTAGTAGCAGCGGGCGCTGTAGTTACACAAGATGTACCAGATAATGTTTTAGTTGGAGGTGTTCCTGCTAAAATTCTTAAGAAACTTAACTAAATGCTAGTAGTTAGCAATAATCGTTTGGTAATAGAACAAATATTTAATAAATCATCTACTCTCAATAGTTTGAAATTCTTAATTTTTGGATTGATTATCTTTAACCCATTTATCTCCGCTTCACCTAGCTTTGTACTATAAATTAATGGATATATCACATTCATTAATTTTTCAGGTCAATAATTTAAATAGTTTTCTGAATAAAACAGACTTTCTGACTAACAAATACACGCAGATAACATAGAACACAATACGCTAATTACAAGACTAACTGTCATTAATCAATCAGCTATTGCAGGGCTTTGTAAGAGGACATTGCCCTGCAACTTTTCCAACAAATTATACAATTTAAAGAACTACAAAAGTGAAATTAAAAAATTTAATAGGATTGATATTGCTGTTTATTTCAGCAACATCATTTGCACAAAAACCAATTAATGCAATAGGATTAGCAACTAAAGCAAATTCTAATTTCGAAAGAATAGAATTTACTAGACATGCAGTAGGAGACAATGATATAGAAATTGAAATCTTATACGCAGGTATCTGCCATAGCGACTTTATGGTAAAACAAACACCTAATCAAGTAGTACCTGGACACGAAATAGTTGGCCGCGTAACAAAGGTTGGAAAAAATGTAAGCAAATTTAAAAAAGGTGATGTGGCTGGTGTTGGTTGCATGGTAAACTCTTGTGGACACTGTAAATACTGTAAAGCAGGAAAAGAACAGTTTTGTGCTGAAGGAACAGTTTTTACCTATGGTTTTCCAGATCGTTTCCACGAAAATCATATTACTCAAGGAGGTTATTCTAATGTAATTACTATTACCGAAAAATTTGCTATTCAAGTTCCCAAAAATGCCGATATTAAAAAAGTAGCACCACTTATGTGTGCGGGTGTAACCACTTGGTCGCCTATCAAATTTAGCGAAGTTGAAAAAGGAGATGTAGTTGGAGTAGCTGGTTTTGGTGGACTTGGCCACATGGCTGTTCAATATTTGGTTGATCTTGGAGCAAAGGTTACAGTTTTTGATATTACAGATGATAAAAGTGCTGATGCGAAACGTCTTGGAGCAGAAGAATATGTAAACGTAAAAACTACAAAAGACCTTTCAGCATTAAACGATAAATTTGATTTCATCATAAGTACAATACCGGCTAACTACGAGCCTATGATGTATGTAAAAATGTTAAAAATGGATGGTGGCGAACTGGCTATTGTTGGCTTACCAGCTAATGCCACAATTCCAGTTTCTCCATTTGTAATGCAATCTGCACATAGACGAGTTTATGGTTCTCTAATTGGTGGTATTCCTGAAACACAAGAAATGCTAGATTACTCAGTATCTCACGACATTTACCCAGAGATTGAAGTAATTAAAGCAGAACCAAAAGTAATAGATGAAGCATATGAAAATATCGAGGAAGGAAAAGTTAAATTCCGCTATGTAATCGATATGCAAACTATTAAATAAATCTAAAAAATAAACAACATGGAAATTACAAGAAACGGGCAAATACCCTCTATGAAAGGACCTGAAGATTGGTTTTCAGGATCTGTAAGATTAGACCCTTTGTATCAGAATAAAGAAGACATAACAAAAGGCTCAGGTGCTTTAGTTACATTTGAAGCTGGCGCTAGAACTGCATGGCATACACACCCAGCAGGACAAACATTAATCGTGGTTTCTGGCCTTGGTTGGGTACAACGCGAAGGTGGTCCGATAGAAGAAATTAAGCCAGGAGATGTAGTTTGGTTTGAGCCAAACGAAAAGCATTGGCATGGAGCTTCTGCAAACAAGGCCATGAGCCATATTGCAATTCAAGAAGCGGTTAATGGTAGTGCAGTAACTTGGATGGAAAAAGTAACAGACGAACAATATTCAAAATAAAGATTAACACATTTTCAAAGCAAATTACTTGGGCGCGAAGTAAAATATTAGATTGCTCTCATTATTTGTATTACATTGAAGATGTGTGAAAAAATAAAAGACTCTATCAAGTGAATAGCATATTAAATGATAAACAACAGGGGTTGTTGGCCATTTTTATTGCAAATACAATATTTGGGTTAAACATCCCTGTTACCAGATCGATTGTTGCCCATTGGATGAGTCCAATGGGATATACCATAACAAGAATGTTGTTTGGAGCGATTATCTTCTGGATAATCAGCTCCTTTCTCAAATACGACAAGGTTCAAAAAAAAGACCTTTTAATGCTGATGATCGGCGGATTAATGGGTTTTTTAGGTACACAATTATTGTTTTCACAATCTCTAGAATATACCACTCCGGTTGTGTTCTCACTATTAATGGCATTAACACCTGTGGTAGTACTTATACTATCTGCAGTAATGCTAAAAGAAGGCATTCCCAAAAGAAAAATTCTTGGTATAATCATTAGTATTTCAGGCGCAGCACTCATCATCTTGCTAAGCGGAACACAAGGCGAAATGGGCAGTAATAATACTCTAGGCATTTTTTATGCATTTCTTTGTGTGCTTTGCTATGCGGGTTATTTAGTGTTAACAAGAAAAATTTCCATGAAATACCAACCTGTAACTGTAGCTAAATGGATGTTTCTATTTTCTGCATTAGCATCGTTGCCTTTGAGTTATAGCAGTTTGCAAAACCAGAGAATGTTTTCAGATGAAGCTACATTTCAAGCGTATTCTTTACTTGCCTTTTCTTTGTTGTTTTCTACTACTATGGCTTTTTTCTTGATGCCTGTAGCACTCAAACGATTAGAAGCAAGCACAGTAAGTATTTTCATGAATTTACAACCAATTGTGGCTTCTGTTGTCGCCATTGTAGTAGGGCAAGACGCATTTACTTGGGATAAACCAGTTGCAGCTTTATTAGTGGTAATTGGTGTATATTTAGTTACTACCCAAAAAGGCAATCAGCATAAAAAGGAAGTAGCAACTAAGAAAAGTGTTTCTCAAACTTAGGTTAAGCACTTCTAAAAAATCAAATTATTTGAAATTCTTAATTATTGGTTTGAAATCCTTACGACCAACATCATTTCAAAAGTGTTAAGTATCTAATAGATAATAGAAATGTTTGATTCTTATATATGTGAGTTATCAAATAACATCAATCTTTAAAGCCAAAAATATAATCGACAAAAAGGAATTATGTCAAATACAATAAAAAACGGAACAGCTGTAGCCCTCATACTGGGTAATACAACAATTAGAGCAACCTTAAATGAGTCAACTACAGCAAAAGATTTACTATCTAAATTACCATACAAAGTTACATTAAACCGGTATGAGTTTGATTACTGTGGAGTAATGCAAAAATCTTTAGCTTTTGATGAAGCTGATAAACACAATGGTTGGGAAAATGGTGATATCTGTTTAGCTGGAAGTTATTTCACGATTTTGTTTGATGGCGAAGAACATTCTGCATCACACTCAGGGCTTATTAGAATTGGTAAAGTAGAAGAAGGAGATCTTTCTAAAGTCAAAAGTTTAGCAAGTGAAGTAGAACTCACAGTGAGCTTGGCTTAAAAAAGCCTCAGCATAGACTAGATATCAGCTTAGTTATACAGAATATAATTATTAAAACTACTATCAATCACATTGCATGAAAAAGATAATTATAATTCTTGGTTACATTTTTACCTTAGGATTTGTTGCTTGCAGCGATGATGATTCTGAAACTAAAACCATTACTCCCGAGAATGAAAATATTGAGTCTACAGATGATTTAGCATTTACTCGTGTACCTAATTCATATAATCAAAAAATTACCCAAGCTGGAACAATTGAAACCTTAACATATTATACCGAAACAAGTGGCGGAGATACTTTTGGCAAAACAGCTAATGTTTATTTGACCTATCAAAACGATAGTAACCAACAATACGAAATTCTTTATTTAAGCATGGTGCTGAAGGAAGCAGCTCTACACTTATGGGAAATGCAAATTACAGTATTTCACTTAAATATGTTTTCGATAATATGATTCATAATGGAGATATCAGACTTGTTATAATCGTAACTCCTACCTTTTACAATGGTGGCGCTAACAGCATATCAGATGTTCATACATTAACACATGCTTTTCAAAATGAACTAAGAGAATATTTAATTTCTGCTGTTGAAATTACAGTTGGTACAACGATTATCTATATAATAGACTTCCTTATTTTTTCTCTAACACTGAAGAATAAAAAAGACATTATGAAAACGCTATTCTTCATATCGCTATTTAGCAGCTTGTGCTTTATAAGTTGCGCACAAAACGATAAAAAAGGTTCTAATCATCAACAAAATATACTTGAAAATATGAAATTAAAAATAACTGTAGGAGAGGTAGAGCTAACTGCCACTATGTACGATAATCCTACAACACAAGATCTTATTTCTATGCTGCCTATCACTACAGAACTTGAAGATTATGCAAGTATGGAAAAAATCTTTTACCCAGAAAGAAAACTATCTAAAGAAGGTGCACCAAGTGGTTACAAGCCTTCAGTGGGTGATATAACCTATTATGCTCCATGGGGAGATATTGCCATCTTTTACAAAGATTTTGGTCATGCAAGTGGGCTAATTAGTCTTGGCAAAATTGAAAATAATGGCATAGAACAATTACGAAAAGCAGGAAACACTCCTGTAACCTTTGAATTAATTTCTGAATAAAATTTAAGATTCAAATTAGAAAAGACTAATCTTATGAGTAAAATTAGAATTGGATTTATAGGCTTAAACCCCGATAGCCACTGGGCAGCGACTGCCCACTTACCAGCATTACAAACCTTATCAGACGACTTTGAGATTATAGGTGTGGCAAACAGCAGCCTAGAAAGTGCAGAGAAAACAGCCAAAGCACTTAACCTCAAACATGCATTTAAAGATTATAAAGAATTGGTGCAATCTCCAGATGTAGATTTGGTGACTGTAACCGTAAAAGTACCTTACCATTACGAATTAGTTAAAGCAGCATTAGAAGCCGGCAAGCACATTTACTGCGAGTGGCCACTTGGAACCGGACTCAAAGAAGCCGAAGAACTAGAAGCTTTGGCCAAAGAAAAAGGAGTAGTAGCTGCAATCGGTACACAAATGCGCTTTGCACCGGAAGTTACTTATCTTAAAAAATTAATTGAAGAAGGCTATGTAGGTAAAGTACTTTCAACTACATTAATTGGAACAGGCGGAAACTGGAGTAGCGAAACCATAAGCGAATATTACTACTTATTCGATAAAAAAAATGGAGCAGCTATGTTAGAGATTCCATTGGCGCATACCTTGGTAGGCCTAGCTGAAGTGTTAGGAGATATTGATTCAGTTTCGGCAAATATGTTCAGTAATTTTGATGAGGTGAAAATTACAGATACCAATGAGGTAAAACCCAAAACAGCCGAAGATCAAATTATGCTACAAGGTCGCTTAAAAAGTGGAGCGGCGTTATCAGTTCATTACCGTGGTGGGGTTTCTAAAGGCACAAATTTACTTTGGGAGATCAATGGCACAGAAGGCGATATACAAATAACTGCTGGAAGTGGACACGGTCAAATGGCAGCATTATCAATAGCTGGTGCAAAAACTACAGATGAAGAAGGCTTAAAACCACTTACACCACCAGCAGAAGCATTAGAAGGATGGCCAGAATTTCCGGGAGCTCGCAATGTAGGTCATATCTACCAGCGCATCGCAGAAGATATTAAAACAGGTTCGCATAAAGCACCAAGTTTTACCGATGGTTTGAAATGGCATAAACTTATTGAATCAATAAAGAATTCAGCTAAATCATAATATAAAATGGCATTATTAGATGATTTAAACTGGCGTTATGCCACTAAAAAATACGATTCTAACAAAAAAATAAGTGCTGAAAAAGTTACTAAAATCTTAGAGGCAGCTAGACTAGCACCTTCTTCTTACGGTTTGCAACCTGTTAGAGTAGTTTCTATAAGCAATCAGGAGTTGAAAGAAAAAATGGTTCCTGTTGCATGGAACCAACAAATTATAGCAGACTGTTCACACGTGCTTGTTTTTGCAGCTTGGGATCAATACACTTCAGAAAGAGTTAACGATATTTTCGATTATACTACTTCAGAAAGAGATATTCCCAAGGGTACAGCATTTGGTTCACGTTCAGAACAAGTAGCTAATTCGCAGATTGAGATGGAAGCATATGATGCTTTGCAAGATACCAAGCGTCAAGCTTGTATAGCTTTTGGAATGGCCATAGCACAGGCTGCAGAATTAAAAGTAGATACAACACCAATGGGTGGTTTCGATAATGAGGATTTAGATAAATTACTTGGTTTAGATGCAAAGGGTTTAAAGAGTGTGTATTTACTAGCTATGGGATACAGAAATTCTGAAGATGATTGGTTGGTTAATCTTAAGAAAGTAAGAAAACCAATGGAAGAGTTCGTAATTGAAATAAATTAATAATCCTTAGATAAAAATATATTAATGAAAAAACTCCAATTAACGCTAATTACTATCTTTATAAGCACATTGGCACATGCGCAAATCACTATTCCTTCTCCTAGTCCAGAGGGTTCTGTTTATTCAAAAGTAGGTTTAACAGATGTTACAATTGATTATTTTAGACCCAAAGTAAGAGGTAGAAAAATATTTGGAAGTGGTGAGGATGCGCTTTTGCCATATGGTGCTTTATGGAGGACAGGTGCTGGTAATGGTTCAATTCTAACACTTTCGACAGATGCTAAAGTAGCAAATATGCTTGTAGATGCTGGTAAATATTTAATACTTACCATTCCTGAAAAAAACGAATGGACATTTATTTTATATAGCGATCTATTTATTGATGGAGCCAATTTAAGTGGTAACTACAAAGAAGAAAATGTAGTGTTAAAAACTACAGTTAAAGCATCTAAAACCGCGGAAGAAGTTCAATCATTAACATTTCAAATTAGCGATATTAGTGATGATAATACGAGTGCTAATATTGAATTTAATTGGAGTAATGTTTCATTTAAAATACCAATTGAAGTATCGTTTGATGAGGCTGTTTTAAAAGACATTGAAGCTTACACAGTAGTTGAGCCTATTAATTACATTAAAGCAGCCAGATATTATTACACTTATAACAAAGATCTCGATCAAGCTTTAGAATGGGTAAACAAATACTTGGCACTAGAAGGACACGATACACACTTTTGGTATTTGTATTTAAAAGCTCAGATTTTAGCCAAACAAGGCAAAAAACAAGAAGCTATTGAAACTGCTAATAGATCTATCGAACTTGCAAAAAGGAGCTCAAGAGGAGATTTAGGTTATATAAAACGAAATAAAGAGATCATAGAATCTCTCAAATAGTATGTAACAAATTACTCTTCATTTATCAATCTGGGTCAAGATCGATCTCTACTCTGTATACATAAATTACTCAAAATCATTTACTTACTGATTAGACTAAATAGTCATTCAGCTATTAATTTGTCGCTTTAAATATCATGAATACTATAAAAAATAAATTTTATGAGGGTGAACGTCCTCTATATGCTTCTAAAGATTTGCTTTTAGAAAAAGTTAGGTTTTATCCGGGTGAATCAGCATTAAAAGAAAGTAATAACATAATAGCAGATGACTGCTACTTTATGGGAAAATATCCATTTTGGCATAACAGCAATGTTGAAATTAGAAATAGCCTATTTACAGTTTACTCAAGAGCAGCTATTTGGTATTCTAAGAATGTACGCATGTATGATACTTTAGTAGAAGCACCAAAAATGTTCCGCGAAATTGATGGGTTATATGTAGAAAATGTGAAGTTTCCTAATGCTGGAGAAACCTTTTGGAATTGTAGAAATTTAGAGTTAAAAAATGTAGAGGCTCAGGATGCTCCTTACATTTTTATGAACAGTAAAAATATTAAAATTGATGGTTTTAAAATGAAAGGAGATTATTCTTTTCAAGATGCTAAAAATGTAGAAATACGAAATGCCTATTTAGATTCTAAAGATGCCTTCTGGAAAACAGAAAATGTGACAGTATACAATTCAGTAATTGACGGAGAGTATCTTGGTTAGAATTCAAAAAACCTTCGATTAGTAAATTGTAAAATAGGAGGTACGCAACCTTTGTGCTATTGTGAAAACCTAGTTCTTGAAAATTGCGAATTTATGGACGATTGCGATCTAGCATTTGAATACAGTACCGTAAATGCTGAAGTAAATAATCACATTGTTAGTATTAAAAATCCTTTAGACGGACACATCAAAGCTAAAAGTATTGGTGAAATTATCTTGGATGAAAACTATAGAAATCCGGGAGGATGCAAAATTGAAGTTTGTGAACAACTACAGAAAGTATCATGAAATACAACTTTGATGAACCAGTAAAACGACGTAACAGCAATTCTTACAAGTGGGATTCTACCACAAGTGAAGATGTAATACCAATGTGGGTAGCTGATATGGATTTTCGTACAGCGCAACCCATTATAGATGCCTTAGCAGAAAGAGTGCAACATGGTGTTTTTGGTTACACAAAAGTACCTAATGCTTATTTTGATGCGGTAACAAACTGGTTTGAAAGAAGACATAATTTTAAATTTAATGCAGATTGGTTGCTCTTTACAACAGGCGTTGTACCAGCATTATCTGCGGTAATTAAAGCTTTAACTAATCCCGGAGATCAAGTAATTGTTCAAGAGCCAGTCTACAATTGTTTCTTTTCTTCTATCCGTAATAACGATTGTGAGATGGTTTCTAATAACCTCTTGTATCAAAACAATACCTACAGTATTGACTTTGACGATTTAGAAACAAAAGTCCAAAATCCGAAAGCGAAATTAATGTTGCTTTGCAGCCCACATAACCCTGTTGGCAGAGTTTGGACTAAAGAAGAATTAGTGAGAATCGGAGAAATATGCATCCGCAATGGGGTAACTATTGTAGCAGATGAAATACACTGCGACTTAGTATATCTTGGACACGAGCACATACCTTTTGCATCAATTAGCGAAGAGTTTTTATATCACTCTGTTACATGTTCTGCACCAAGTAAAACTTTTAATCTGGCGGGGTTACAGGTGGCAAACATACTTGCTGCTGATAAAAATATGAAAGCAAAAATTGATAAAGCACTTAATATCAATGAAGTCTGTGAAATTAATCCTTTTGCAGTTGAAGGACTCATTGCCGCTTATAATAAAGGAGAAGAATGGCTCGAAGAATTAAAGCAGTATCTACTTGAGAATTATGAATATCTAAGAGACTTCTTCAGCAAATATTTGCCTCAATTTCCAGTATTACCACTAGAAGGTACTTATTTGGTTTGGGTTGATTGTTCCGTATTTCATCAGAAATCTGAGGATATAGCAAACATTTTATTGAAAAAAGAAAACCTATGGATAAATCAAGGTACACTTTATGGAACTGCAGGAGAGGGATTTATTCGTTTTAACATTGCTTGTCCTAGAGAAAGACTATCTAATGGATTAGAGCGATTTAAAAAGTTGGTGGATGAGTTAATTTGAGAGGAGAAAAATAAGTATCTAAGAGAAAGAAATCGAGTATTTAGACCCGTAATTTTGAAGAATTTCAATTATCCTTTGATATAGTGTGTTTTGGGATTGATAATCATTCGGTTCAAGCCAATAATACTTCATCTGTCTCCATTTCATGGCGACCATAATATCTCTATTTTATTCAGTTCAGGGCTATAGGCAGGTATAAATTGTAGGTAAAGTCCTTTTTGGCGCCATTCGACTAACTTTTCTTTTATAATCTTTGCCTTATGCACCGGGGCATTCCATGCCGGGCATTATCTAGTATTACTATCGTTTTTTTATTGATTCTTTCGCTTAAATTAGACAAAACTTCAACTACTATTTTTGATGTACATGCTTCTGGCATTATATAACCATAAAAGCTTTGTCTGTGGATATTAAGTGTTCCCAAAACTGTCCAATTAATTGAGCTGCGTTTAGCAGGCAGCAAAATTTGCTGTCCCATTGGTTGCCAACCATAGGGCACATTTGGATTTAAGTTAAAGCCCGATTCATCCATAAATATCAAATCTATTATTCCTTCTTTTACCTGTTGTTCTAGACAGCTTAATTCTAACTTGAAAAACTCAAAAAGTACTTCATCTCTATCTGGTTTTAAGCTCTTTCGATAGCGCTTCCATACCTGTGAGGCCCACCCAATCTATGTCTTTTGAAAATACCCTTTAATGTTTCTACATGGCAACTTTTACCTGTACTAGTAATCACTTCTTGAAGAAATACTTTTATCCTTTGGATGCCCAAACAGGCTTTTTGGATCATTTTTTTTCTTCTGTTTCTGTATAAATACGTCTTCGACCACTTTTAGGAAGATTAGCCAAGTTGTTCATTCTTCCTAGATCCCATCGGTTAAACCAACGAGATATTGTATCTCGATTTACTTCTAATATATCTACGATTTGCTCCATAGTATAGCCTTTTATACTCAGCAATAACCCTTCTATGCGAACAGATTCTTGTCGGCTCATTGGTTTTTTAAGTTGAGATTTTAATAATTCAACTTCTTCTTCACTTGCTTTGATAAATCGATGTTGTCTCATAATTCAAAGCTATTCATTTTTTAAATACTTTATTTCTTTTTTGTAGTTACTTAAATGGTATACTTTTAAACTGAAACGCTGTGTGTAAATAGCAAATAAAACATCATCAATTTTTCGCAAAGAAAAATCACCAGTTGAGTTTAAAAATTTTAATGATACTCCGTAAAGATACCACAGCGTAAATAGCTTACGAAGCAGCGTCCTTATTTTGTAAATAAAAAGCTTACAATGGATTTGATAAAATTTATTGATTATTATAGATCAGAAGATGCTTGTAGGCACAAGTTCAAGGAAATACGTGACAAACAGGGCATTGTGTGCAAGAAATGCGGTGGCACAGCACACTATTGGTTGAAAGGTAAGCAGATGTACCAGTGCATAGACAATACGTGCAGGTTCCGTACGAGCCTCCGTAGTGGTACGATCATGGAATCCTCCAAGCTGCCTTTCCGTTATTGGTTCATCACCATGTACCTGATGGGCAGTACAAAAAAAGCCTGTTCTGCTTATTATGTTCAACGCCAACTGGGGCATAATCGCTATGAACCGATATGGCAGATGATGCACAAGATAAGGAGCGCCATGGGTACAAGGGACAACTGTTACCTTCTGGGTAGTCATGGTGAGGTGGAGATAGACGAGGGCTTTTTCGAGACCATTGTAGAAGAGGAGGAAAAGTCTGATGAGAGGAAACGGGGGCGTGGCAGTCAGAAACAGACGATGTCCATCGTTTTTGCCCAGACTGAACATGTAGGGACGCCAAGATGCTTACCGATGGTTATCCAACATATCGTGCCTTGCAAGAAGAGTTCAAGGAGATGCGGACAGAGAAGATATCCTCAAAGGAAGCACATATCAAGTTGCCTTGGGTACATACGGCAATAGGTAATGCCAAAAAAGTATTGCAGGGTATCTATCATCATGTAAGACCTGAATATCTACAAAATTATCTGGACGAGTTCTGCTATAAATTGAACAGGACTTATTTTGGTAACAAGATTTTTGATAGGTTATTGGTAGCCTGTACACTAACTTAGCTTGGGGTTAGTTTGCGAAGCATCATTAAAATTTTTAATTCTGGTTTTTAAAGATAGTTTTTCTGTTTTCCATTCTGTAACTTTTGCCTTGTAGTTTAACCACCTCACAACGGTAAAGTAACCTATCTAAAAGTGCTGTAGCCAGGACTTCGTCTTCCAAAGTTTCCGCCCATTGTTTGGGTGATTTATTAGTGGTAATAATTACCGAGGCCTACCCGGCTGGGATTGCTCGTGAAGATGATTGATCAGATTAAAAAAAGCTATGGCTTCATGCTTCTTAATTGGGAAGAGCATGATATCATCAATGGCGATCAGGTGGGCCGGGTGCCGGCCACTTTACAGAGTTGATTGTATTTATTGAGGGCAGCAGAAGTCATTTCTTTTATTTTCAAAACACCCACTAATTCTTCCATGGTGATAAAATAAGATTTATAACCAGCTAATACAGCTTGATGAATCAGCCCAGCAGCCAGGTAGGTTTTGCCGGTACCTGAAGGGCCATCAGAATCAGGTTGTAATTTTGCTCTAACCATAATAGTTCACGTAGTTGTTTGAGCTGGGGTGGAGTAATGCCATTTGAGACATTAAAGTCATAAGCATCCAAACTGTGATTTTTGGGTAACCTAGCCAGTTTCATTCTTCTTTCCAAATCAGTTTTTTGGCGGTGTATTACTCGGGGTGCGTAACCTCTTTTTCCAATACTGATAAGATAAATTCTAGGTAAGAAGGCTTGTCAATTTGAGCTTGGTGGATAAGTTGTTCAGGAGCCTTTTTGATGTGAGTGAGGCGAAGACTCTTGAGCATATTGTCTGATTTTTTCTATTTGTTTCATAATTTGAGAAGCATTTCATAAAAATCGATAGTACTTCTGGCAGGTTCCAGACTTTGATTTGATATTTTTGTTTCTATTTCTGGTAAGCTGATGTTTCTACAGGCTTTCAGCCGAGCTTTTCGTTGAAAATCTTCTTGTTGATAGTAGTCAAGAATTTCTACAAACTGATAGCCATTATATACTTGATGAGCTAGGCAAAGCTTGCAGCCGCATTGGAGGGTTTCCTGTATACTTTGTTGATCAACTTGATCTATAGTTTTCAAGATTACCGTAATATTATCTCGATAATAACGTGCTTTGATTTTTTCTAATTCACCCAGATACTGGACTGCTATTGCAGTATTCCCTAATGCTTCTAATAGCAAAGTATGTTTTTCTTGTAAGCTTTTAGATTTTTCCCTGTGATGATCCGTATTTTGAACAAATACTCCTTTTTCTATAGGTATTTTATGAAAAGCCAATAGATACTGATCAAGACTTAATAACTGGAGGTTATCCCCTTTATCTTCCAGTAATACCTTGCTATTCTTGTCTTGATAAGTACTTAGTGGCAAACTATAAAAATTACCTTTATAGGTCACTGTATTATCTTTTCTGACTTTGTATGTAGGAAGTTCTTGTAGGGGTTTGTTAGGAATACTTCTATAAGGAAGAAGATATTTTTGCTCAATGAGCCACTGTTGATAAGGCCTTTTTCGAGTGCTGCTATGTATTTTTGTATTGCCAGTACGAGCTAACCAAGCAATACAGTCTTGTTGTAAGGTCTTTTGTCCAGTAAATCGGCGTCCCTTTCAGGCGACTTGCAGAAAATTGTACTTCACATACTTAACCACATTTTCTAGGCCTTACCTTTTAAATAAAAGGGATTGAAAATCAAGGTTTTAAATGCATTAATGTATAAAATAAAACCCCGCAATTAGCTAATAAAAGCTTTTTTCGGGGTTTTTGATTTGTTAAATTGTAGTGTCTAATCACAATTAACACTACAATATATGAGAGATCAACAGCTTTTCCAACCACAAGATTACTTAACTCCAAAATGGTATTTATTTAAGAGTAGTAAATTGGGTAATGTTTATGATAGCATCCCTTGGGAACAACTTTCTGCATGTCTGCCTAAGAAAAATAAAGGCCCTGGTGCTCCTAGCTGGTTTTCGCCTCAGGGCATGTTTGGCTTAATGTTTCTAAAAGCCTATTTAAACCTGAGTGATGAAAAGCTCATAGCACGCTTTAATACCGATTGGAGCCTTCAGCTATTTTGCAATAAATTGCTACAGGATCATCAAAAGATTAAGGATAAGGCCATTTTAAGTCGAATCAGGACGTATATGGCGGACCATACTGATTGGCAACAACTTCAAGAGGTACTACTCCAACACTGGAAAACAGACATGCATAATACGCATGTGCTCTTAATGGATGCTACTTGTTATGAGAGTTATATTCGTTTTCCTACCGATGTTAAGCTGCTCTGGGAGAGCTGCCAATGGGTGTTTGAAAAGCAGCTTTACAGATACTGTAAAATATTAGGAGTAAAACGACCTGGCTCCAAATATATAGATCAAAAGCGCATGCAGATGTCTTATGATCGTAGTCGTAAAAAGACATATAAAGCTGGTCGCAAGCGTAAAAAGTCATTGATATATCTACTATCCAAAGGATTGGGGCAACTGCAATGCCTACTTAACGAAAATCCACAAATACAGCTTCACTTACATGAGAGAACATATCTAAAAACTATAAAGAAGATAATCGAGCAACAGCAATTCTTGCAGCAGCATCCAGCTAAAGAATTGAAAAACAGGATTGTATCACTTCCCAAGGCTTATGTTAGGCCGATAGTGCGAGGTAAAGAAGCTAAAAGGGTTGAGTTCGGAATGAAGGCACACCTGCTTCAGGTGGATGGTATCTGCTTTATCGATACCATGGAGTTCCGCGCTTTTAATGAAAGTACCAGACTGAAATTAAGTAGTTTAAAACATAGATCGATATTTGGCTCACTTCATCAACTAGGAGCAGATCGCATTTACGCCACCAACAAAAACAGGAAGTATTTAACAGAAAAGAAGATATTTACCTGCTTTCCAAAGAAAGGTCCTAAAGTAAACAACCCTGCTGAAAGCCAACTCAGAAGTCTCATCTCTAGCCAAAGAGCCACGGTGATGGAGGGAAGTTTTGGCGTGCATAAAACAGCTTATGGCCTCAATAAGATCAAGGTTAAAGGAGAAAAACGAGAAATGATACACGTTTTTTTCGCAGTTATGATGGCCAATGCCGTTAAGATCAGCAAAAGGAAATCAGAACAAGCCCCTCTACTTCAGGCCGCCTAAACCTAAAGCTGAAAAGCCTATGGGATGAGTGTGTCTATACTATCCAAAAGCAATATTTTCCAGTTTTATCAATAGGATTACTCACAGTATTGTACTTTTTAAATAGTCCAAAACAGCAGGTACCAAGATTTGAAACAAAAAAAAGCTGAACTTTATCTATCCAACTCTTATTTTTTATTGGTCTTAATCAATTTTCAAGGAGGCCCTTTCTACTTTCCCTTTCGATTCTGGATCGGATTTTCTACAAAAAACAACTTCAAAACCTTCTTGTTGACAGAAGCCCCTAAAATTATCTGTTAATAAAAAATCGCCCAGGTTATCGTTCTTAATAAAGACTTTATCTTGACGGTTCGCCGTGCGATCATAAATAATTTTGTTAGGAATACCTTGAAAGTATTCAAAGGCTAACTCATGGGCATAAACAGCTGTTTTACTTGTAAATGGGCACTGTTGGCCAATCTGGCCGAGAAATAAACATACTTATAGCGAGAACGTGAAAGAACCATTACGAAAAAACGGTCGCCGTTGCGATAAATCTTAATCCTCCGACCTGAGACTGTCTGCATATTATATTCGCCAAAGTCACATCGCGTCGGCGATCCGATGAGCTTCACTTCCAAAAGCTACTTCCGGTAGTTTCTCATATATTCGCTCCTTTTTTACTTTATACTTTAGGATATCATGTTGCTGCCTAATGGATTTTACAAAGTTATACACTGTTTGCAACCGCGTTTTACTATCCACTTCAGGTAAATCTTGATATGTCTCTCGCTTCGGCGATCCGATTTAGACGATCTTCAACTTGAGCTGCAGAGAGGTATGGAGTAGATTCCAGTAAATTTTTTACATATTTATAATACTGGGATAGTTTTTTGGGCATACGTCTGGGCTGACTAATCCATGTCGAAAAGCTTTGTTCATCCATCTGGAGATACTTTCGAACTGTACCTCTATCAAGCTGAAGTTCTCTACTAATTTGACTTTTATTAAGTTCCGGTGTGGAGCACCCTGTTGTTTTAATTCTTTAATTTTGTACCACATAAAAACTTTTTGGTTTTTATTCATTGCCTTCGTTTTTTGAGTTTCGCAACCTAAAAATGAAGACTTTTTCCTGATTTGCAAAGTGATGATTTACACTTGCCAAAATTTGATGGTACTAAGTTGCTGATTACATATCGCAATCGCAAATTCAGGTTTTTCTTTTATTATTTATATATTGATTGGGTGCACGACAAACTTCCTGATTAAGCGGCAGTTTTTCCAGTTCTTATGATATTGATTACCTTGTCCCAATTTGCACTTTTTTTGGTTACCCTGAGTTGGAGCATAGCTTGTGCCCCTTTCTTGCTCCATCTTTGACCCGATAATTTAAGTCTTTTCTGTATTACATTCCTATGGGCCGATTCGATGGCTCCGCTGCCGATGAACACCCCATTATTCCGTAATGTGCCGTAGTACATCCTATGCAGATTCTTCAGGTAATACTCCTTGAGTCTCAACAACATCGGGAGACTTTCAGGTAGCACCCTGCATATAATTATGATGCTGACCACCGGAATTATCATCTTGACCACCCCTTACTTTTCCCTGTACCTATCCATACTTTTTGATGGCTGTTCCTACAAATGTAACCAAATCATTTTACTTTGACCTTCCTCATGGATTCCCCCTTGAGTTCTATCCTATGGGAAGAATTGAGCAATCTATCTAAAATAGCGTCCGCAATCGTGCTATCCCCTATGACATCATACCAACTTGCCACTGGCAACTGAGAGGCCATAATGGTAGATTTCACTCCATGCCTATCTTCTAGGACCTCCAATAGCATCATCCTTGAGTTGGCATCTAGGGGCTGTAAGCCAAAATCGTCTATGATAAGCAGTTCATGTTTTTCTATCCTGGCCAACTGCTTGAGATAGGTGCCATCTGCCTTGGACATATTGAGTTGGGGGAACATCTTCTGTGCATTGAAATACAGTGCCCTGTGGCCTGACATACAGGCCTGATGCCCCAATGCAGAGGCGATGTAACTTTTACCTGCCCCGGTAGGTCCTGTAATGAGTACATTTTCCTTCCGTTGAACGAAAGTGCAGTCGGCAAGGCGCAACATCAATGTCCTGTCAAGGCCACGTTGTGCAGTGAGGTCGAGTTCCTCCACACTGGCCGGATAACGGAACTTGGCAGACTTTAGATAGCGCCCTATCTTGCGGTTCTCCCTGTCCTCCCATTCGGCCTGTACCAATAGAGCGATCATCTCATCATTGGTCAATGCATCCTGTTTACCGTTTTCCAGTAGTGCTTTGTAGGCATGTTGCATGCCATAAAAGCGCATCTGCGACAATTTTTTCAATACCGTAGTATCCATGTTCATTTATTATTTAGGGTTAAAAAATAGTTATCTGTAATCTTTGCTGCCCCTGATATTATCATGGAAGGGCAGTGTTTGCTGTCCATTGTTTTCCTTGGGCAATTTTTCCAGTCCACTTTTCAGGATACGGTCCACGGTCCTGTAATCATAGGCACCAAAGTCGGCAGCCCGTCTTATGGCTGCAAGGAACCGTTCCCTGCCCACTTTTTTATCAAATGACAGGATGCCCACACAGCTGCGGTAGGCCTGCTCTGGATGGCGTTTCCTTTCCATCACAGCCGTTATAAAATCCTTGACATCGGGGTGGATGCCCGCTGCCCATGAAAGGAACTTTTGTGGGTTCCATTCAGATACAAAGCGATGGGTGGAGGGCATATGCTCCTTGACGGTGGTGTAGACATGGCAACGCATATCCCTACGATGGAAGGCGATACGTTCCCCTTTATAGTAGACCGAGACCTGGGAAGCGGAGTACACCAGTTTGACCTTCTTGGCGATGAAGCGATAGGGTACACTATAGTAATGCTTGTCCTCCAACAGGGATACATGGGCGTTCTTCATCACGGTGCAGTACTTGAAAAGCTTCAACTCATAACGGGATATCGGCAGTGGCCCCAGTTTTTCCTTCTCCTCTTTTTTGAACCTTTCCCTTCGGCTGATGGCCTCTTTTTGGAAGTGCATATCATTGTGCTGTTCCAAGAGCTGTGATATGGCCAAATTGAGTTCCTGTAGGGAATGGAAGGTGTTGTCACGCAATGGGGCATAGATGCGGGAATAGGCAATACGGACGGCGTTCTCCACCAATGCCTTGTCACGTGGGCGGTAACTCCTTGTCGGGAGTACGGCCGTACCATAGTGGTTGGCCATATCGGCAAAGTCAGTATTGAGGTCTGCCTCATATTTACTGGCTTTGTGTACGGCTGCCTTGAGATTATCAGGTACGAGTAACCGTGGTACACCACCGAAATAATGGAGGGCATCCTGTGTGGCACCGATGAAGTCTTCCTTTTTTTGTGAGGGGACCGCTTTGACAAAGGTCAACTGGCTATAGCCAAGTATGGCCACATAGACCTCTACCTCGTGCAGTTCCCCCGTTTCCCTGTCCACCCAGTGTAGCTTCTTCCCCGTGAAGTCGATGAACATCTTGTCACCAGGGGAATGTTCCAGGTGCATGGTGGCATCCTTGCCTGCCTTCCAACTTCGGATGTGGTTGCAGAAATGGGAGTAGCTGTAACCACCGGGGTTTTTCTGCATATATTCCGTCCAGAGCAGCCAGCGGCTCACTCCGGTCCTGGGAAGTTCCTTCTCGATATAGGGTCTCATCGCTTCCAGATTGAGCTTACGCTCTTCTTCATCTGGTGGAGGGGATACCAGTAGGGCCTCCAGTTCAACCTCATCTTTCTCCAGTAGTGTCTTTGTATCATGGCCAGAGCCCTTGATCAGGGCCAGGTATTTTTTTATCGTGTTACGGGAGACACCAAGACCCTTGGATATCGTCTGGATACCCATGCCCTGTTCCCGTAACCTGATGATCTGTTTTAACTTGTTCATGTTCAATATCTTTCCTGCCATATCTTGCGGTAGTTTGGTTGCTACCGCAAACAAAGCACGGAAGGACGGGGATAATGGGGTGGTCAGCATCATAATTATTATCATCTTGACCACCCTGATATTGAGTGGTCAGTTTGATAATTATAGCTTTTTTGACCACCGCTCTCAAAGCGCTAAAGGGGTGGTCAATATCATAATTGCTAGTGGTCTGCTTGATAATTGGGGGTGGTCAAGATCAATAATTATATGCAAGCACCCTATCTGCAATCCAATCAAAATGTCTTGTGAGTGCCTCCACACGGTCAGTGAGCAGATAGTTCTCTACACCGCCTATCCAGTTATCATATTCCACTTTTTCCTTGAAAGCTACTTTGGCAAAGTCATGGGCATATTCCATGGCGTGGCTTGCAGCCGCAAAATAGTCCAATACCTGAACGGCATTTGGATATTTCTCTATTACCCATTTTCATATCCAACTAGCCCCATCGGCGATGAATATAGGGTGTTCCACTTTGGGTATGATACATTGTAACCGTGGTAAAAAGACATCTGCTGTTCCTATGGCCTATCTTCGGTGGGGTATCCTTCTGGGTTTCCTCAACAGGTATTTGGAATACCCTGCCAAGTTTGGTCGCGTGGCGATCCACCTCTTTCCAACCATCTTCTCTGGTGAACAGCATCGAGCCGTCCATCTGGACATAGGTGTAGTTGGGTTTAGAGATTATTTCGAATGTCCCCACGTTTTCTTCATTCCCTGCTTGTACCGCCTGTTCGTCTTCTAATATCTGACCTATCTTCTCGCTGACCCTTTCCACTTGTTTGGCACTTACCTTCACCCCTAAAAGCTTATCAAGGGTTTCACTGGCCTCTGCAAATACGTGGTCACTACCCAAAAAAGTAATCAGTTCCTGTAGGTAACCACTTATCCTGAATCTGTTCGGACAGTTGCCCAGTGGATCTTTTTTGTCCATGACCATCGTACCCATACTGGTCTTTACTTTTTTTTCGTATTCTTCTTATAGTTCCCATTATCGAGACCATCCTGCAAAACCTCCTTGCCCAGTTTCAGCCATGTTTCCACAAAGCTCTTCCAGAGCGGCTCTTTTCATATTCATAGAAGTCCGTTTGACCTTTTTGGGACGCTTTCCATGCCTTGAGTTTATTGGCTATTTTCTGGGTGATGGCATCTTCTTTCATTTGTAAGATTTTTTTGGTTTGTACTATTACAAGATAGCCATTATCCTTGATAAATCAAGAATCAAAAGTCAAGAAGGGAAGTTTGTCCTGCACCCTATTGATTAGCCAATTGATTTGGTCAATAAATCAAATTACGGATTCCAATGAATTGGATATTGAAAAAATTCCTGAAAATGAAGCTGTGTGACTCTAATAATGTCTAATCTCGTTTAGTAGAGCGATTTTGATCTTTCAGTACTAATACCCATTGACTTCTATCATTAAAAAACCTGTATATATTGGACTTTTTATCAAAAGTATCTGGCCGAAAAAGAAAAACGGGACAGTCGCTCAGGTCGTTCAAAGGACTATTTTCTTCTGAATTTGGGTAATACATCTGTATGACCGATATATTGTTTTTGTATTGTTCCATATTGTTGAGCAAGGCCGTGAATCCATTGACGGCATTAAGCATAGTATGCGCAATACCAAATTTCCCTAGATAAGCTTCCTGAGTCGTATCGAGCTCCATAAAATGTTTGACCATATATTTGTCTCTCTGAGATAAGTTAACAAAGTAAGATTCATTATTTAGGATTTTGTCAATTATTCTTTTGTTCTCATCGTTTGGTAAGGACAGCTCACCTATCTTACCCTTCAGGTAATGACTGTATTCTTTGGTGTCCCGTTCTAATCCAATAGTATCCAATCGTTCATAAATAGAATCCCGCAAACTTTCTACTTGCGGGTCGGTATAGTTTGACAATAATTCGTATAATGTTGCTGAAAGCCCTGGTTCCCTCTCAAAGTCAAGTCCATGGACGACCAATTTCTTATCCTTATTCAATTCCAGATTATACTTGTATAGCTTTTTCATGCTGTTATAAAATTCTTTGGAATTACCTAAGCCAGGAGAGGTATGGTCGAGATACCATTCACTGCCTGTTTGGAGGTACCGATTGTAGAGATAGGCTTCGGCGTGCCCAAACTCAATGAGCAAGTGTCTTACACCGAATTCTTTGTTTAAGTGTATGAATAGCTCTGCCTGTATAATTGGATTTGATGCCTTATAATGCATCTCTCCCAGTATGATCAATTTCTTGCTTTTCAGATCCTGATTGAAAAGGTCGTAATTCTCGAATTCAGGCTGATTCAAATCGGCACAGAAAATAGTGTCTTGGGCAAAAGTGGAAAGAAACGATGATGCTCCTAGTATCACCATAACGATAAGAGAAAAAAGCTTTGTAGTCATATTTAGTTTGATACTGATTTAAATTTATAAAATTCATTTTCGTTTAAGAGCTTGAATCGATAATTTCAGATATGATGTCAGACAAAGATTTTATTCATTAATTACTTTAAAATAACTTGCACTTTTTATCAATACTCCTTTTTCACTTATAAGCGGATGTATTGTTCCCCACCAATTGAACTGTAAATAATAGGCATTACGATTATTAGGTAAATTAATTTCAAATTCTACTGTTTTACCGTTTTCTGTCCATTTTAGTTTGTTATCAGTACCATTTAAGTCAATAACTTTTCTTAAGTTTTTTCCATCTGATAAAATCATTGTTATGGTGTCATTTTTTTTAATTGGCTCTGAAAATGAAATAGCAATTTTAGTTTTCTCGGAAAAATTAATGGATGTTGAATCCTTTGGTGATATTATTTTTGGTTTTGACAAGTCTTTTTGTATTTCAGAAGACCATTTAAGCATTTTAGAATATAAGTCATTCAAAGTTTCTCCATTTTTCTTTTTATTATATAAACTCAAAAGCTGTTGAGTGAATAGTTGAGAATATTCAAAACCTCTACTTTCGTTTTGAAAACTCCAATTTAAACCGACTTCATTTGCAATATCAGGGAAATATTTTTTCAAGAAAATATCATAAACCGCCCAAGTCATATATTCGTTAAATACTCCAAATCCATCATTTTCATTGTACCCACTTTCATTATCCCACAAATCGGCGTTGAAATTTTTGTTAACCAATTCTTTATATTGATTTGTAGTTGGATTTACATATCCATGATCCATTTCGGTAAAAAGATTGTGAATTGAAGTGGCGATATCTTTTTCATTTATTGAGATTGTATCTGATAAGACGTAATCCGGAATTGTTATGAAATCTGCCACAGTCATTGAATCGATATCTCTATGGCAATTCATTCTATAGACAAAAGGGGAAAGAACAACATTATATTTTTCATTGTTCGAGTACTGCTCACCAAATTCTTTTATCAAGAATTCTCGCATTTCGTTTAAGTATTGTGTTTTCTTGTACTTGTCAGTTACAGAATTATAATAGTCCTTGTTTTGTGCAAAAAATTTTCTAAAGTTCGACTTTTGGACAAAATCATTTATCAAATCCAAATGATTATCAAAAGGTTGAAATCCTTTATTTGCATAGAAATCAAACTTTCTTTTTAATTGGTTATTTTCATCAAATTCGAATGCGTATGAATCGGTTCTAAAGCTTAAATACTCTTCCCACCTTGTTCTGGAATAGTTCACAGAATCTAATAACGGATGTTCATTTACTGGTTTAAAGTACTCTTGGACTTTATTATAATAATCGAAACCTTGCCTTACTTCCCATTTATCTGTTTTTCCATATTCGGTAAGAGCTAAAATAATATTTGCCAATTCATAGGTCTCAGGGTAATTAACTCTAATTATTTCTTTGGGTTCTTTGCTTTCCTTTTTTGAGTATTTACATGAATAAATAAAAAAGACCAGTGGAAATACATAAATGATAATTCTTAACGATTGCCTAATTTTCATCTTAGAATTTGCAGTTTGTTTAGTATGAGGTCTTATATGTTTATGTAGTTATTTAGAATGTAATACTTACTTATTTGAGTATATTCTTAAATATAAATCCAAATTATTAAAAAGTAGATAGATACAAAGATATTTTATATCCATTTTTTAGTATAAAAAAACATCTTCCAAATACCTTATTCAAGGTTTATGGTCTTTTTTAAATCTTTCATAGCTATCACTTTAAATTGATTTTCTTTCATATACTGCAAAATTTCTTCAAAAAATCCTTCTGAGGTAGTGTATCCTGGATGGGCAATATCTGGTACTCCGTGAATGGTGAATAATAGCACTTGATTTTTGGGTAAATTTTTAAATGCATTCAATGTACGATCTTTTAGTTTTTCAGTAGAGCCCATTGTAAAATTTGGTAGAGCTAAAAGTTTATCTTCTTTTTGTTTATAATAATTGCTTCCTCCTTGGCGGGCGTACAAATACCCCAATTCATTTAGAACAACTTGAGAAAGAGAATCGTACCGATTACCGGGATATGCGAATGAGATAGGTTTAGGAATGCCATATTCCAAACATTTTTTTTCAACATATTCAACCTCTTCTTTCATTCCTTCTCGCGAAAGTTTAGTCATATTTTTATGATGGCCAGTATGATTACCAATTTCGAATCCCATTTTGTGTAATTCTGCTATTTGCTCCCAATTCATATAATACACAGAATCAGCGGGAGTTTTTCTAGGCATTTCACAAACAAAAAAAGTGGCATTGTAGCCATACTTTTGTAGAAGTGGAGCTACTATTGAATAATGACTAATTTCAGCATCATCAAAACAAAGTACTACAATTGGTGAATTATCTTTTTCAATATTTTGTGATGCTACATCGATAGAAACTATACATAAAAGCGAGATCGTTAGAAGAAGTATGTTTTTCATTTAGTTGATAGATTAAGTGCACGCTGTTTCTACGTGTATGATTTTTACACTTTAAATCACAAAATTATGACACAGGAGTATTTTGAAACTGTATGTGAGGATGGCGTAAATTTAAAAGGTACTTTACTTAAACCTGATAACCCAAAAGCAGTTGTTCAATTTAATTGCGGTACAGCTACCAAGAAAGAATTCTATCTTCCATTTCTAACATATTTAGCAGAAAATGACTTTTTATGTTGTTTTTGGAATTATAGAGGAACTTTAGCATCAGATAACCTGAAAGACAGCACCTTTAGGTTTATTGATTATGGTACAAAAGATATGCCTGCCATAAAAGACTATTTGGAAAGTCGTTTTCCTAAGCTACCTTTTATTTTTATAGGACACAGTGCTGGTGGACAGCAAATTGGTTTTATTAAAAATTTAGATAATGTGGAAGGTATTATCAATATAGCAGTTTCTTCTGGATATTACCTCAATATGCCATTTGATTACAGAATAAAAGCATATTTTTTCTTTTACTTTTTCTCACCGTTGAGTGTCCTAATGAATGGTTTTGTAAAAGCCAAACCCTATAAGTTTATGGAAAATCTACCTAAGAAAGTTGTATTCGAATGGAGAGATTGGTTAGAAAAGGAAGATTATTTTTTTGATGAAAAATTTTATGGTAAAACTATTCCTACTGGACATTTCAAAGATTATAAATTTCCTATTCATGTTTATTATTCAATAGATGATACTATTTCCAATGCGAAAAATACCCATGCATACTGGCGATGGCTATTTCGGAGTGACCGGTTCATCATCACATTTGATACTGCTGGCGAAATGAAACCTTCTATGCAACGATTCTGTCAGGATATTCCATCAATTTCCTAAAAGCTGAGATTCTGGTCCTCTCTCTTGGTCTTTCTTCCAGCCAATAATAAATTCTTGAAAAATTCATAGCTGTGGCTATAATTACATTTTGTAAGTTTGCCTTACAAAGACCTATATATCTACTTCTCCTCATTCCAAAGGCTCTTACACCCAAAGATATAGTTGCTTCTACTCCTGCTCTCCTATTATATGTTGTAATATAATCACCTCTACTCTGTCCGATCCTAGCTTTTATCATCGCTTGATACTCCTCTTTTGGCAATAAAGTGAGCGTGCGCCGTTGAGCTTTGGTGCAGAACGCTTTACTTTTACATACTTTACAATCTTTCATAGAGAACTTTACTTTTATCATTTCTTTTTTACGTTTATCATAGGCTATTGTCCAACTTTTACTGGTATGACCCTCAGGACAAATGGCTTCCTGTTTGTCCAAATCGACCTTAAAGTTTTTCAATGCAAATCCTTTTCCTGATCTGGCTTGCCATTTTTGATCGGACCGGGTTGGTCCTAAGAGTTCAACGGCATATTGTTTTTTACTGTTTACCAATAAAGCAGAATCAATATACCCTGTATCTACCAAGTGGGTCTTAGGAAGTCTTTTATCTTTTTTTAGATCATCATGGATGCCATCGGTCATATTACTATCGGCAATGGGACTTTTGGTTGTAACCATATGGGTAATCAAATAAGGAAGATCTTCCTGACATGTCTCTGTAATATGTACTTTATAGCCTATCCAGGATGTGGTATACTTCTTGGCATAGCGGGCATCTTTGTCATAAGGTGAGCTGATGAACTGTAAAGCAGGGGGGATGCCCAATTGCTTGTCCCTATAATTTATTTTGTCTTCCTGAAGATAAAATTGTTGTACCCATACATTGCGGAGGAGTTTAACGGCAGGAAGGTTTCTTAACCAGCCCTCATCGTCTTGTTGATATATAATATCCAAAAGGTCATATCCATCTTTTCCTATCTGTATTGCAAACCCTAGTTGTTTTAATTGACTTTGGGGAAGGCGGGTACTACCTATTCGGGAGCTATACCTTTTGGTCCAATCCGGTATGGCATGTTGCCTCATCCAATCAGGAGCAACTGTGGCCAAACTGTTCAGTGCTGCTCTAATTGTTTCACCTATGCAGACCAATCTATTGGTCGCTCTTATAGCACCTAGCATATGGGTAGAATCCGTCCGGATAGTTCCCCTCTTTTTGATCCATTTACGCTCTTCGCATTTTTTTAGTAATCTGTCCAAGAGTAGAGTTACTGGAGCTCCCTTGATCAATCTACTCCTAAATTCGCATAAAACACTATTATCATAACCTGTTGCAGTGAGTTCCAAGCTCAATAAATATTTCCAATCAATCCGGGACGCCATAGCCTCTACAGCTTGTCGGTCAGATAAACCTTCGATAAATTGCATAACAGTAATCATGGCCAATCTCCAAGGATCTGCTGCTGGCTGACCTTTAGCGGGAAATAAATCTGCAAAAAATTCATTTTCATAGATTATCCCTAGTTCATCTTTGAGGGTTATATAAATATTCCCTTTAGGAAAACTGGCATGGGCAACTTGTTTGGTCAGTATGGGAATTTCAGGGATCTTATTTGGCTTTAACATGATCTTGTATTTAAATATTTATTGTATGATTTCCGAATCTAATAAATATTTGAATAGGACTTATAGCATTTCGCCAGCAGTATCAAAAGTGACGATGAACCGGTCTTCCGGTCAATTTCAGGCTTTTCGATGCGGATGGAGGAGAGTCCAAGCATGAGCGGATGGTACGGGAGGTGACCGGCTGGGGACTCCGTCCGAGATTGGTGACGACCGATAGCCGGTACTCTTCTCTTGGAAACCTTAAGTTCCTAAGGAGCAAGGAACTGGGTTTTATGGTCGGTCTTGCCAAGAATAAGATAGTCAGCCCCAAAAAAGGGGAATCCTTGCAGGTAGGTTATCTTGATATACCCCAACAGGGACTTGACGTACACTTGAAAGGGTTCGGGTTCGTCAAGATGTTTCGGACAGTCTCCTCGAACGGAGACGTGAGGCACTATGCGGTCTATGATTATTCACAGGGACAACAGCAGAATACCGAAATGGAAGTATTCAAGCAACTCAAAAAAATACATTGGCAGGTGGAGACCACTTTTAGACATCTCAAACAGTTCTGCTCAATGGAGAATTTCTTTGTCAGGAAGAAACGTCAGGTCAACAACCACTTCTTCTATGCACTTAGGGGTGTGCAGAGATTGCTCAACTTATATAGGGATGGAGTGATAGAAAGTGTAGGAGCTATCAGAAAAATAATTTACAGAAATGCACTCAGGCTGTTTATCTCTGAGTTTGCGTAACTCCTATGTTATTTGTTAAAATACCCTACTCCTTATCATAAATAAAATATATTTAAAGGTATGAAAATAAAGTACTTGAGAACCTCTAATCAAATATATGAGATAGAAGATAATCTAGAAGAACATTTTTGTGCTAATGAGAGTGGTATTTTAAATAGTGTATTTTCAGACCCAAAATATGGCGGTTTTAAAATTTGTATAACACTGTAATAATATTTCAGTGTTATACATCAATGTTTCTTTAATGGTCTTTGAAATGAATAGGAGAAAAACTCCTTACCTCGTGTTAGTGTTATAATAATATTTTATTGTTTAATCAATCTTTTTATACCAATACTCTCATTTTCCTTATATTGAAGTAAATAACTACCACTAGGGTAATCAGAAAGGTCAATTTCAAATATGTAATCTTTTTTGTTTAAGATTTTATGTTCATAAATCATTAAACCCTTAATAGAAAATATCTGTATTAAAGCATTGCTCTCTATAGAAGTAGTTATTTCGATTACAAATTTACCATTACTAGGATTAGGATATACTAATAGTTTATTACTTAATTCTTTAGATATGTTTAGTGGTTCTGTAATTCTAAATATTGCTGATGTATCTCCTGTGTAGTTTTTATCAGTAATTTTAGCAACAACCTTATATTCTCCTATAAGCATTGGTAGCTCTAAATTTCCGTCATATAATACCTCTGTTTCTAACTCACTAGGGATTGTAGTCACAGTAACATGCCTTGGATTATTTTGGTCTACTACTTGTTCTAAGTTTGATATGGAAATACTAGCTTTTTCCTTGGCAATATGTAAGGTGTCTGAAATCACCCCTTGATAGTTTTGTTCTGATATATTGGCCAAAACAAAGTACTTACCTGCATTTATAGGTGTATGTTTATCTCCATTATAAGTAATATCTACATTTAATCCTGCTGGTTCTGTATCAACTCTTATCCTTTTTTCTGATCCGTCATAAACTTTTGAGAGATCAATCAAAGATAAAGAAGCAATAGCTTTACTAATTTTCATCAAAGTATCTGCCTTACCTTCATAATTGATTTCTTTAATAATTATTTTTACTTCATATTCACCAGCATTTAAAGGAAGTTCCTCTTTACCATTGTATGTAACAGTGTAGTTCAATCCAGATGGAACTGTAGATATTTTTACTCTTTTTTCATTTCCATCATAAATTTGTTCTAAGGAGTCTATGTTGAAATACACGTTAGAGGGTGATACGATTAATGTGTCAGCAGCAGTTCCCTCATAATTATCATCAACTACATTAACCTGTATTTTGTATTCACCAATATCTGTTGGAGGTATAGAATCATCATCATAGGTTATACTAGTTTTAAGGCTTTCTGGAAAAGTTGTTACATATACTTGTTTTGGAGAGCCATCGTAATTTTGTTCTGTTTCGGTAATATTAATGCTTGCCTTTGCCTTATTTATTTTAAAAGTTTGTAGGACTTTAGTACGGGAGTAAACATCGTTGCCTGCTTGGTATGCTCCTATAGTAACTTCTCCAATACTTTTGATAGAAACAGTATTGTTTTTCAAGTCAACAAACTCATGTCCATTGAGTACTGCAAAAGTTACTGGCAATCCAGACGAAGCTGTAGCTAATAATTTAAAAGGTGTATCATCATAAACTTTATTAGATATTGAATCAAATGAAATAGTTTGTGGAGTTCCAGTTAAAAGTGATACAATAACACTTGTAGTGTACAATCTTAATCCACTTACATTAGGATTTGTTATTTTACAATCGTAGGTTCCTGCTAAATTTTTTGCTTTTGAATATTTGGTAATTTCTAAAGCATTTGTATCTGTGACTGCTAATTGATAATTATTCTTATACCAAGTGTATACATTAGCATTTGTATTATTATCTATATCAAATGTTAAGGTATAACTTTCGCCTTGTTGTATATCTACACTATCAATAATAGTAATTTTTTTTTGAGGTGAGTATTCATAATTACTAATTGAAATATTTGGTAAAATATCCTCAAAAGTGAATGAATTACCTTTTACTTTAAGTCCTAAGTTTTCAGGATTTGATAAAGTAGCAATACTAGAAAGGTTTGGTAAATCTGTAAAGTAATTATTACTAATATCTAAGGCCTCAAGATTATTTAATTGGTTAAATGAAGAATCAATTTTACCATCCAAAAAATTATCATTGATATTTAATACTTTTAGATTAGTTAAATTACCAAAAGAAGCTGGAAGAGGTCCTTCAAGTATATTATTGTTTAGCCCAAGTTCTGTTAAAGTATTAAGTTGGCTTAGTTCCCAAGGGATTTTACCTGAAATATTGTTGTTCCCTATGTATAAGTGTTTTAATTTGAGAGCATTACCAAACTCTTGGTGTAAAGTACCAGTGAAATTATTATTATCTAAATATAAAAATTCTAAATTAGGCATATTTACAAAATCTATAGGTAATTCTCCTTCTAACCCACAAGATGTACAATCTAAGGTTTGCAAATTCGTCAATTGATAAATTGATGATGGGATATCACCACTTAGATTCTTGGGCGAATGCAAAACTAATTCTTGTAGTAATGGTAGATGTCTAAATATATCGGGGATTTTACCTGAAAGATTATTAGCACCAAGAGATATATTGGTTACATAACCATCTTTATTTGTATTAATACCATACCATTCATTAAGTGGTTTATTAGAAAGCCAATTTTGGTTATTTTGCCAATTAGCACCATCTAAAGAAAAATACAATACTTCTAAAGCATCTCTTTGGCTATTAATATTACTAAGTGAAACAAATTTTAATTCCCATTCAAAAAGTGCTGATGAATATGTATTGTACCAGGCAGGGTAAACTGTTTCACCAGATTTGAGATTTAGGACGATTCTTATACTGTCTGAATTATCATTGATATAATCAGCAGTAGTCAAAACCTTTTTATTACAGTTTTTATAAATCCGGATACTATTGTATTTGTCTAAAGTTTTATGCTTTTCTGATGTTATTATTAAAGTACCATCTTCAGGTGCGGTAAACTCATACCAATAAGGAGTAAATGGGACAATATAAATACTATCATCGATTGATTGAGCATAATCACAAACTTCTCCTAACTCAGGAATTAAATCGACATAAGTTGAAGCTGATAAATCAAAATCTCCAACATATTTTAAATCAGAATTTGTGACTTTTAAGCTATATACTCCTAAATCTGCCTTTGATTTGATAATGTGTTGAAGTGAATCAGAATTATTGGTACTAATTTTACTATAATCAAAATACCAAGAATATTGATTATTCTCTATCCCTTTATCAATATCAACACTAAGTAGAATAGTGTCTCCTATATTAACTAGTAAAGTATCGGGCAAATTCAATTTTTTTTGAGGTATAAATTCAAAATTTGTAAGAGAAAGATTAGGTAAGATATCTTTAAAAGTAAAATAATTGTTTTGTGCTTTAAGAAAAAGATTATCCATATTAGATAAATCAGGAAGTGAAGTAAATCCATTGTTTTCTAGCTCTAAAAATGTTAAAGAAGAAAGGGATTGCAGGCTTTCAGGTATGTTTCCACTTAAATTATTATTTTTAAGCATAAAGTTTTTTAAGCTTGTTAAAGCTCCAAATTCTTCAGGTATATTTCCTTCTAGTTGATTGTTTTTGGCATCTATGGATTGTAGTTTAAGTAAGTTCCCTAATTCTAATGGTAGATTTCCAGTAAAATCATTATCTGAAATATCTAAAGTTTGTAATTTACTTAGGTAACCAAATTGTGTAGGTAAATTTCCAGTAAATTTATTACTAGAAACATCTAAAGATTGTAGATTAACTAAACTCCCCAATTCAATAGGTAATTCACCATCAAATTTATTACTAGAAACATCTAATTTTTGTAACTTGGTTAAATTATGTAATAGGGGAGGGAAATTACCAACTAATTCATTACCAGAAATATCTAAAACTTGTAGGTTTTTCAAGTTACTCCATTCAGGCGGTAGGTTGCCTTTAAAATCATTAACTGAAAGATCTAAATTTTGTAGGTTATGTAATTTTCCTAATTTGGAAGGTAAATTACCAATTAATTTATTATTCGATGCATTTAAGGTTTGCAGATTAGTTAAATCCCCGAATTCTGAAGGTAAATAAGTAAATTGATTGTTATAAATATTTAATACAAGTAAGTTAGTTAAGTTTCCTAATTCGGAAGGTAGATAGCCAGAGAATTGGTTACTGGAAATATCTAAGATTTCTAATTTAGTCAAGTTTCCTATTTCTCGAGGTAAGGAACTATTAAAGTTGTTATAAGAAAAATTTAAAATTTTTAGATTAGCTAAGTTGCCAATTTTTGGATTAAAATATTTAATCTCATTAAATGAGGCATCTAAATCTTGTAAGTTAATTAACTTCTCTAATGTTGAAAAAAAACCAGTAAATTTATTATTACTTATATCAAGCTTTTTTAGTTTTTCTAACTTATCTATAGAGCTTGGTATTGAACCAGTAAATTCATTTTTTTCTAATATCAAAGTGTCAAGATTCGTAAGATTTAATATCCATTCGGGAAAAATTCCTGAAAACTTATTCTGACTAAGGTCTAAGTAATTTAATTTATTCCAGTTGATATATTCATTAGTTAATCCACCAGTTAAATTACTTCCTTTGAAACTTAAATATTCTAATGCAGTTAAATATTTTACATAAATTGGAAGTTCTCCAGTTAGATTATTTCCTTCTGGCATAACAAATAAATCTATTTTTGTTACTCTACCTTGTTCATTTGTTTCTATTCCCCACCAATCTTTTAGAGGTGCATCAGTAAGCCAATTATCATTCTTGACCCAATTACTACCATTGGTGGTTTCGTAAAGTTTGACTAATGCCATTGAGTCAATCATAGAAGAGGGTTCAACAGCTTCATAACTAAGTAACCAATTAAAGTCCTCAATTCCGGATATATTTTCCCATTTGATGTAAACACTTTCATTTGCAGGAATGAAAGTTTGAACTTCTGTTTGTAGTCCTTCCTCATTATCTCCCCAATCAATAATACCCCCTGTACAATCACTATATATTTGTACTCGTGTATCTGAATCAGTTAACCCTATAGTACTTAATTTCAATACTCCATCAACTTCAGACATAGGATTGAATACAAACCATCTCGAATTTGAAGATACAGTATTAAGACCAATATTAACTTCAGTTGCATTAGAACAAAGTATGGAGTTTGATACTTCTACACCACTAGTTATTAAAGAAAATGTTTGATCCTTTGTTACTAAATTACCCTTATGATTAATTTTAATATTATATATACCCGGTGTAGGTGCGGCAATATATATTTTTTCTACATTGTCTCTAAAATTATCACCTCTAGTTGCAGGCATAGAAGGATTGGAAGGATCTAATATATATGGAAGATATTCTTTCCCATTTCCTATCAATCGCATATCTAAATCATTTACAAGCATTAAATCTTTAGGATCTAGCGATGGGCTAACAGGATTACCTGCTACATCTGTCCAAACAAGAGTGAGGGTTACTGGATTATTACCTATTGTAACAGGTAGGCTAAACTCAGTATTGTTTGCCAAGGGTTCTTGAATGATCTGATGTTTGGTATCTGACTCACTGATCACTTGTGCAGCTTTTGCAGTATTCATTAATCCCCAACCATGTGTATAGTCTGGACCTTCTGCATCACCAGCTTCATCTGTTGTATGTATGATTAGGGCCTTAAGAGTTGATGACAACATAAAAGATCCATATTTCTTCTGATATAGTTCCTGTAAAAGTAATGAAGAGCCTGCGGCACTTGGTGTAGCCATTGATGTACCACTCATACTTTCATATGCATTATCAGCACTTGAAGAGGTAGAAAGTACCGCAGACCCATTTGTAACTATGTCTGGCTTTATTCTTCCATCATCTGTAGGCCCCCAACTACTAAAAGAACTAATTTTTACATCTTCAGGACTACTATATCCACTATTTATGTCTTCCACAGAACCCACTGTTATAATGTTTTTTGCATTTCCAATATATCCAATACAATCGTATGGCCCATCTTGTGGATATATACTATTTGAAGGTCCTTCTCCTCTGTTATTTCCTGCTGCCTTAAATATGAGGTAATAAGGAGCTTGATAAGCTATTTGATCCCAATCCCTAGCTTCTGTACTATAAAATCCAAAACCCCAGTCTTCTTTCTTACTAATATCAGGATCTCCATACCATATCCAGCTACCACCTACACGTGACCAACCTGTTACAAATCCATAAGAATGGTTAGATATTAGCATTCCATCTGCTGCCGCTTCTGCCATTTCTGATACATCATAGTTCCAGTTATATACATGTAGACCTGCTTCATACGCCATACCTTTGGCACTATCTAATACACCAGTAGCTATCAATGTTCCGGCTACATGTGTTGAATGAGAATCAAAAGAAGATGCATAATCTTTTTGAAAGACTCTCCCTTGTAGTTCGTCGTGTGTAAGCCTTACACCTCCACCATCCCATATGCCTAAATAAAGTCCACTACCCGAAAGTGATAACCCTAGGGTACCTCCATTCCATACTTTTTCTGTTCCAATACTTTGAGCTGCATTTCTATTATAGGTAGTATAATATAAGGGCTTCCCAATGGGATCAAGACCTATTAATTCTAAGTGGGTAGAATCATTTATAATACTTATTGGCAAAGAATTCTGTTGTACATATTTAAGTGCACTTTCTTTTGAGTTTTGAATACGTTCTTTGAAAACACTAGATGTATGTTGTAACAAAGTATTCTTTGTTTCTTTTTTTACTTGTAAATAAGCTTTATTTCTTTCAATATGTTGTCCTAAGGATAGCTGAGTTGAAATTATCAAAAAAAATATGCTCGTTAGTACTAGGTAGTAAGTCTTCATTTATAACTGGTTTGTGATTTAGATGATAATGCTGAATGACCAGAGTTATACCACTGATTTAGCATTTTAACTCAATATTTGTTACAAAAGAAAGGAAAAATGACTTGATGTTTTTTCGTTAATATTAAATATTTCCTAATACGAAGTGATGAAATATCCATTTTTAATGGGGATGCTATTTTTTTATAGCAGTTTCAATAGATAAATTAAAGTTTTTATTACTCAATTCATTATAGAAATGTAATGCATTAAAATCTGATATTGAAATCAATGATATGAGGATGGATATTAAGGTAAGAAAGTTACAATTGTAATTTCTTTAATCTGTATAATACGGAAATACCTTAACAGTGTTATACAGGGAAAATGAGCCTACAATTACTTGCTTTATGATGCTAACCATCTGCTCTAGCCTGAATAAATTTTTTATCCATTCTTTGTGCGATGGCATCTAATGGAAAACGTAAAGCACGTTCACCTTTTGACTTACGGCAATATAAGGATACACTTTACATAAAGACACATTATGTGCTTTTTTATACAACTTCCTCAGTTGTATAAACTCAAATTTGATTTTTTGTATATGGGTTATAGAGCCGGAGGGATTTGAATAAATACAAGCTATATATTTGACAATCAAGTGTTTACTAAATATAAGATGAAAATTAGTCAAACAATCGAGAAACAAAATAATCTAAAAATGGCATCTTAAATGAAGTGAATGTAAAAATATGTATCGTGTTATATGTAATTCCCAAGTAAATACTATCCTTTTGTATCTATAGCGGATTTGTAATTAGACCCAAATAGCAGGCTGTATTCTTCCTGTAAAAGCCTTTATGGATACCAACAAAGACGGACAAAAAGATGTGTTAAACTCCAGAAATGTATTTAATAAACTAAAGATAACACGATACAAATTTCAATACCTGATTTATAAGCCTGGTAAACTAAAGTAAACCTCAGACAAATAAATCAGCTACTACACTTTAAGCTGAATTTGCAATTGTTCGTTGTATGCAAGTGTGTCGCAGATTTCGCCAAGGAGTTTAAACACCTTACAAGATTAAAAAAGTAATAAATTGATGGGAGATTTTATAAGTTATCGTTTAACTATACTGAAATAAATAAACTGAAACTATAAAAAAAAGCACAATTATTTTTCAACTAAATATTTAGTTGTATATTTAAACTAATCTTTTAGTTGAAAAGTAGTAATTAATGAAATGAAAAAATTGCTTTATTTAATTTGTGTATGTTTCAGTTGTAATTTATATTCTCAAACTCTTTCAGTTGAACAGGTAAAATCAGATATTGATTCCATAGTAGAGATATTATCAAATGTTCATGCAACATTTAATGATTCACCTAACAAACCCATGAATTAGAACTAATCCTGATTATAATAAAAACACCAGCATACAACACGCGGTATAGTTAATAAGGTGTTCAGTGGTTTTCGTTGCGTAGTAATCCGCTCTAATTTTTATTTTAACTTGATAGGTGAAAAGCCCGCACTCCCTTACACCATACCGCCACCGTTCTATGCCATCACTAAACAAACAATTATGAAGATAAAAATTCTAGTCTTAGTTATCGTATCAATGGCCTCATTGAGAAGTTATGGGCAAGGTTTTGAGAATATGATTGACAAATTGCTCAATGAGAAGTACCCTGCTACTGGCCCAGGAGCAACAGCACTAGTGGCAAAGGAAGGTGAAATTGTGTATCATAAAGCTTTTGGGATGGCAAATTTGGAATTGGATGTCCCCATGCAAACCGATATGGTTTTTCAAATAGCATCTATATCCAAGCAGTTTACGGCTGTCTCTATTTTAATGCTGATAGAACAAGGGAAACTTAATTTAGATGATGATATCACTAAATATATTGAAGACTATCCCACCGGTGGAAAGTATATAAGTATTAAGCATTTATTGACTCATACCTCCGGGATTTCCCGATCCATAACACAAAAACCATGGGATTCAAATATTCGGAAACATGATTTTGATATACCGTCATGGATCGACTATTTCAAAAACGAGCCAAAAACTTTTAGCCCTGGTGAGGCTTTTCAATACAATAACTTTGGCTACATCTTACTTAGTCAAATTATAGAAATAGTATCTGGCATAAGTTATGGTGATTACGTTGAAAAGAATATATTTCAACCTTTAGGAATGCACAACTCTAGACAAGCAAATGATTCTGATATTATTAAAAATCGAGCTTATGGATATGAAAAATATGACGATTATGTAAATAAGCAATATACGAGTCTGTCTTGGTCAATCGGAGCTGGATCATTAATGTCCACAGTAGAAGATTTATATATCTGGAATAGAGCCCTGGCTAATAACTTACTGATTAGTAATGAATCATTGGATTTGGCATTCACCAACCACCAATTGAAAAATGGCGATGAGATTAATTATGGTTTTGGCTGGTTTATTAACGAAATCAATGGAAGTCCGACAGTGGAACATGCAGGTGGCGATCATGGATTTCGAACAGATGCGATATATCTTCCTAAAGAAGATGTTTTCGTTGCAATTTTCTCAAATTGTAGTTGCGGAGAACCTCGACCTATATCTACCAAAATTGCTGCTTTGACTATCAACAAACCATTTGAAGAACCTACTGTGGTCGCTACAGATGTTGAAGACATCTACAAGTGGGTTGGTAAGTACACCTTTAAAGACCGTAGCACACGTAATGTAATTTTAAAGGATGCAAAATTGTATTGGGTTCTGCCAAATGGCACAGAGATAATGATGGCTGCTATTGACAATAACCATTTTGTACTTGAAAACGGCATGACTCAAATTGAATTCAAGCTAGTGGCTGATACCTTGGTCGATGTTTCTGTGAAGAATAGAATAAGCGTAAAAACAGCCTCCAAACCATATACCACAAGAAGGGAAATAAAATTACCAAAAAAGACTATGACTAAATTTGTAGGGAGGTATAAGCTTTCCCAGGAATTTGATCTTACAATAGCATGGGATAACGGTAAACTTACGGCTACTGGTACTGATCAAGACCCTGCTAACCTTTTCCCTGAATCACCTACAAGGTTTTTCTTCAAATCCATCGATGCACACATAGATTTCATTCTAGATGGCCAGGGCAAAAGCACAGCCTTGGAAATAACTCAAAATGGTGTTACCTATTCAGGTAACAAGGTGAATTAAAACGGCATAGAACAAATGATATAGCACATACCTTTACTGAGCTATTTGAAACTGAAATACAATACCGATACTTTAGTAGATGTTTAGAAGTGCCATATCTGGACGTTGGCAATGATTGTAATGATGAAGTTACTATTTTCTGGAAATCCGAACGTCAAGCTGAAAAGCGAAAAATTGCAAGTGAAGAAACACAGAATGATAAATGAAGAATTATCTAATTCATATTATAGCTAAAGAATTTTCATTTTGGATACCCTTCTTTTTAGTAGAAAAATTTGTAAAACATACTGACTATTTTTTCCGAACTGACTGGTGGACCACTAAAGAAATTTTAGGAACAAGTCTTTATATGGCATTTGGGTTTATCATCATTAACATCCTAATTTTTGCAAGCTTGAGGCGGTGGATAAACAAAAAGAGATTTAGCTCTGACTCCTTTTTATTTGGAGCTAGTCTTCATTTAATTAGTTTGGTTCTTATTTCTATGAATGTTGAACTAGATGGAAGAATTCTGAACTTTATTACCGGTGGAGCGATCAGCTTGATAATTTCAGGAATTGTTTACCAAAAACTCAACATCAAAAATAAAACTGAAGATGAACATGCCACACAACAAACGCTATGAATGGAGAGTTTTGCAGGTCAGGATTTTCTCGTGGGGATTGGAAAGTTCGCCACAAGTGATAAATTTGAAATAAAAGTGTGGCTATGAAGTAGAGGAAAGATTGTTGCTATCTAATCCCCACTCATCATAGCTAGTCGTTAACCCCCATTTAAAGTAATATGAGATATGCTATTCTTTTAATAATGATTTTTCCATGGATTAATTTAGAAGCATGTGATTGTGGTTCTGCTGGTCCTTTTCTTAAAACTAGCAAAAAAGCAAAGTTAACGGCAATAATTAGAGTTAATAATTACATTGTTAAGAACTTACAATATCGAGATTCTATGAAAGTAGGCATAAATGCTGAAATAATTGAAATCCTTAAAGGAAAAGAAGTCAAAACAGAAATTAGAATATTTGGTGATAAAGGTAATTTGTGTAGACCATACATTGAAACATTTCCATTAGGGACTACATGGGTAATAAATCTCTCTCAAGGATGGGAACATGAAGAATCAAACTTAACAACTGAAAGTGAAGATGATTATTCAATATCTAATTGTGGTGAATACTTTTTACCCATAGAAAATAAAGTAATAAAAGGTAGTATTATAGATAGTGACATTTGCTGGGAAGAAACTGAAAAGCTGTATACATGGTCATTAAATAAGCTTAAGAAAGGAATCAAGAATCCAGAAAAATATTTACTCCCTCAAAAATCATGTAGCTACGAAGATACTTATATTAAAGTCTCCCAAATGCCTACATTCAAGTATGGTATTGATTCACTAAATAATTTGATAATTGAACAACTTAATATTGAACCCAAAAGATTCAAGAAATATACTGAGTCAATTTATATAGACTTCATTGTTGAAAAAAATGGAACCTTGACAGGTATTAAAGAATCTGATAGTAAATATCAAACAGAAAGTGTTGAAAAATATATTAACCCTATGATTGATTTGCTAACTAATCTCAAAAATCAATGGATTCCTGGAAAACACTTTGGAAAACCAATTAGAGTTATTTTAACATATAAATTTGACTTTTTAGAAATATGTAAGGGAAAAAACGGAGGCTAACAAAATGCAAATTCAATAGGGGTTTTGGTGAGACTTGGATGGACAGTGGTTACCTGCAACAGCAGCCAGAATTGATTGATTTTTTAAGGCTTGGCTTTTCAAATAGGAAAGGAAAGTGCTAACTTAGATCTTTACATATTTTAGACAGGACGTTATGTGCAATACCGACTAAATGAAAACACTTAATCTGAAAAATATTAGAAAAGAAGAGTTTGAGAGTGCTTTTAATAGTGCTAAAAAATTTGTTTCAAGCGATTTTGTTTTTGATAATGAAACTCAAGCCCTCACAACTCCTTCGGAAGAATTTGATAAGTGGCATTTAGTAACACTAGGCACTTCTTATGGAGCTAATGTTTTTCGTAGTAAAATGAGATTAAGAATATTACAATATCAAGATTGTAATATTAGATTCGAAAAAAGATATGGCGCTTCAAAGGTACAAATTACAACTGACTGGAGGGATGAAATTGAAATCCCAATTCATGTCCTTTTTAGTGCTGACTCTTATATGTTAAATAAGTTCTATAATTATTTGAATGATAAATCTAAAGAATTTCTTCACAAGAAAATGCCAAAGCTGGATGCAAAACAATCGGTTTACCTTAATGGCACAGATTACTACAAATATGCCTTTAATATTTTTAAAAGCACGCTAGTATTAATTAACGTAAATGGAGAGTCGGCCCTTATTAGTGATTTGTGGAAAGTTGAGTGGTATGAAATATAGATTCCGAATAATGACAAATTTTCCTGATGAGTTGAAACAGGAAATCGAAAAATTCAATAAAAGGAATGGAACTGATTTGACTTTTATCAGAACAACTGATGACGAAGTTCTTTTCGTGGAATTAGAATCTTCAATGTCAGATGAGCTGATCTTTGAATTTGGAGCTCAGTTTGGTTTTGTGGAAACCCGATTGTATGCTGAAGGAAAGGTGTAAAGCACGCAACAATGCATATAAATCATGCCAGCAGAATTTGTCGGTAAATTATTAAATTGACTGCCGAACGCTTTATATGCTGGCGTTGGCAGTAATTGAAAAAGACCATAAGTTAAAAGATTATGATAAAACAGAGTTCTCCAGACAAAGTAAGAGGCAGGCTTGTGAAGTATAAACTAGGCGATTGTTTAGCAATAAGATTGGGTAACGGAGATTATCTTGGCGCATTGATGACTGGTAAATTCAACACTTACTATAATTTGACTTTTATGGCTTTTTGTAAGCACTCAAAACCTGAAATGATCGATTATGAATTAGGACAGTTTTTTGGTACTCGTTTCGGATCATGGGAAGACTTAACGTATGCAGTTGATCAAAGAATGATTGAATGCCATTATACCGACAAGAATTCAGCTTTTGAAAAGATAGGTTCCCTAGATTTGATTTCTAACTTCATATCAGCTGGATATTCTTACTTAAATGATATTGAGCAAATTCTTGAATACTACAAAGCTGAATTGCCAATTCGGATTGAGAAAAGCAAGAATGCTGAGAAGTTTCCAGAGATTGCATTTGTGAGTAAGCATCTGATTGAAATGAAAAGGATAATGAAATAAAAACTACTAGCCAACATCGCTCAGCCCTCACCCTAGAAAAACAGAGCTTGCATATTAGTTACTCTAAGTAGCTAAAACGATAAATGAAAGTAAAACAGCTAACAAGCCAGGCTACGGCTGCCCTAGGCGTTAGGCACAACAAATACAGGTTTGAGAACTTTTAATTATTACTATATAATCTTTTATGACGAGGTTCAGGATTTCACTGTAAGAATGAATGGCTTTTTTAATAGTTTCGGGTTATCAAGCAAATTAGGGAAGAATAACCTTTTAAGAGTAAAAGATCCCCTTGGTAACGAATACGAGTTAAGTTTTTACAACTTTCAAAAACAAATAGAGCTCGCAAATGAAAAGAAGGAATCAGCTTCGCAGAGTGTCTCGGTTCTACCTTTTCAATATCTTGAACTAAAACTTTTAAGTTCGACCTATGAGAAAATAGCGAATAATAAGTTTAATGGTTTACCTAAAATCGCAGAAACAGTTCTAGTTCAGATTTTGAATAAGCCAATTTATTATCTTAATCTGATAGACGAAGATGATATGAATCTATTAGAGGCGAATTATAAATCACAAATAATGAATAGGCTTGAAGTCGCTCAACTATTAGAAAGAGGTGAAAAACCTCTCCCTAAAGAGTTGGCTACCTCTGAAGAAATTCCATTTAATGGATTTGATATTGAAATAATTAGAATAGAAAAGGCACATACAAACAACCCTTTAGTAGCTTGGCAATCAATGGAAGAAGTGATTGGAGAAGATGGCTGGGGGATGACAGCTTTACCATTTACACCAATCAAAATTAATGATTTCAATGAATCCGTTAATCAAATGAACTACCTCGATGATATGATAGCTATCATTGAAAGAGAATTAGACAACTCATTTAGTATTTTAAGAATGGATTGGGATATTTACAGACAGGAATGCATTCTTTTCGTTGAAAAGGAAAGCTGTTTCTCTGGAATTTGGGTATCAAGAATGTATTGAAAAAGTGCATAACACGGTATATAGCAAATAGGGCGTTCGGTACACCGCTAAATCAATGATTTGGCTCGTATCTAGCTTGATTTCAGTGTTTTCTACTGCCCTACATGCCAAATAGTAACCATTAGCAGCAGGCTAAATGATGAATGAGATTAAAATAATAGATATTATCCTTTGGCAGATTCAATATCATAACAAAAGGTCAAGACAATTACAACTCTTTAAATAGTAAATATGAATCGGAAAAACTTTATTAAAACCATAAGTATTCTGGGAGCATCCACCATGTTGCCAATAACAAGTTATTCAATGGTTAAAAGGACCAAATATAAAATGGGACTTCAGTTATATACCATTAACGAAAACATGAATAAAGATGCTATAGCTACACTCAAAGCTGCAAAAACAATGGGATATGAAGATTTTGAAACATTTGGATTTGACAGTGAGAAAGGAACTTTTTATGGGTATAAATCTTCAGATTTTAAAAAGATTCTCCAAGACCTGCAAGTTACTGCCTCAAGTGGACATTTCGGATTTTCATCATATCTCCATAAATCAAAGGAGGAGTTAAGACTCTTTACAGACCAATGCATCAAAGGCGCTCAAGATTTAGATATGAAATATATTACATGGCCGTGGATAGCTCCGGAACAACGTACCATGGACAATTTTAAAATAATGTCAGAAAAACTAAATATAATAGGTGAACAAATCACGAATGCCGGCCTGGGATTTGCGTATCATAATCACGGCTTTGAATTTATTGATCATGATGGGGAAACCGGATTTGATATTATTCTGAGGGAAACCGATCCCGAATTTGTCAAGCTTCAACTAGATATGTATTGGGTTATGCATTCTTCTAATACTACTCCCAAGGAATTGATTAAGGATCAGCCTGGGCGCTACGTAATGTGGCATATTAAAGATATGGATAAAATTACCAGAGATTACACTGAACTAGGTAATGGTTCAATCAATTATGTCACGATTTTGCCTGATCCTATTGAATCTGGACTTGAATTCTATTACATAGAACAAGGGGGCAACTTCACAAACAATCCCATGAGAAGTATAGCTGATAGTGCTGAATACTTTAAAAAATATTTGCAAAAATACCTGTAACAATAATTAGATCAACAGCCAGCTGCTAACACGGTTTATAGCTCATTGCGGCTGAATTCCTTATCGGTATTCGTCGCAATTTTGCTATCTTAGTTTTAGGCAGAAAACCCTCGCGGATTTCTTGCAACGATCCATAAACTTACCTTTGGTGGTAATACCATATGAAAATCAGACTAATAATGTTAATCATTCTTACAAGTCGGTGTTCAAGTTTAGAACAAAACGACTTTGTTGAAGTAAGGGATTTGGGAAAAACATCTAAAGGGACAATTCTCTATAAGCTATTTCAGACTGGAATTGACAATTATAGATATGAGTTCTATTCGGCAGAAAATAAGGATACGACTGACTTATTCCAGGTTAATTTGAATGACGTATCCTATAAAGGTCTTCGTTTTATAATTCAAGAGACAGTGGATACAATTAAGATAAAGTCAAATCGAAATCTTGGATTTCTAACCAAAAAGTTAGGTGACCATATTTTTATTCTACAAAGAAAAATTGATCCGTTTGTGAACTTGAGCTTTGCTGTTCACAGTGAATCCGGTAAGATGACTCAATTAATGTTATACAATGACAGCATAAGATCTCTTTCTGAGTTGGAGGTTTCAATCCACAAGAAGATTTGGGACAGAGAAGAAGTGGATTCAATTGGAAGATACCTAAAAACTAAAGATATAAAGACATTTATATTCATCGAAAAATACCCAAGTGGAAATGCAGCCTGTTACTTAGTTAAATTCGGACAAGTAAATGAAGAACAACTTCCAGCTATATCATACTACCGAGTAGATAACAAATCTGGACTGATTGAAAAAGTCTTGAATAGGTAAAACTTGGAAATGAGGCATACTACCACCGACAAGGAATGTAGCGCATTAAAATGCGACATATACAAAAACGTTGTAATTCTTTTACTTTAAATAAAAAATAAATAGTGTTGAAGTACATTATAGCTCTTTTTTTATCATTGATTACAGTTTGTAATTCTTTTTCACAAGTTATTGTAAGAAAATATTTCACGGATATCACAACTAAAGTAGTTGATTTTGAATATAAATGCGGGAGTATAGTTGGCGATGAAAATGTACAAATCAAGCAACTAAGCTTAAAGAATTTTAAACAGAAAAATAATAGGTTAAATTTTACTATAGAGGTGACTATAAATTGTGAAAATAAGGAAAGGGGGACACTATTAGTGGCTAGTGATACACTTGAAATTTCTGGAAATTCATTTACTGATAGCTTTGTTAGAATTTATTCAATTGACTCACTAGGAAATGAAACTATTACCGATCAAAGGGGGTCCGCTGTTGCGGAATGTGATTGTACAGCAACATTTCAATACAGGCTGAAGGATATCAATAGAGATATAAGAGTTATTTGCTTCAACAATAAATGTATTTCCATTGAATAAAAACGGGTTACAATATTTTATAAACCATCTATACCTTCAGTTGACTACACGGATCAACTGATTCTATTCTATAACCTTGTGTCTAATTGGAATCATTTATATTTTTAACAAGGCACGGTGTTATTTGTATCATTATGTGTAGTTGTTTGTAACTGCTTAGTTATAGCAATTACATGTATCATTAGGCTCTATTTACTATACTAACAAAAAGAAATTATATTGAATGGCAATACCTGAGTACTTGTATCACTATTATGAATTAGAAAATGGCCCTTTTCGAAATATTACCGAAGAGGGAATTGAGAAAGCATTGGCTATTCAAAGCAAAATTTCTAATGGGTTTAATAGCAAAAGACCACCAAACTACATCGAACTAAGGTTTGGCCTAGAAGCAAGACTAAAAGAACAGTTTATCTCAAAAGGAGGAAAACCTAAGAGAGATGACCCATTTTACTTAATGCTAGGTGAATGCGAATGGGCAAAATCTTGGTATGTGAATCCTGGAGTAATTAAAATACCTCTGTCTGCTTTTAAAGCTGAGCACTTAAGTTTTACGTATCCGGATAGTATGGTCTCTTTTCAGTTTCATAACGAACCAAAACTTGCCACTTATAGAAAAGCTTGTAACGGACAAATCTTTCTACTAAGTGAAATAAACGATCTCATAGATGAGTATGGAATACCATCGGAGGAAAAATGTCAAATTGAGGAAAGATTAAAGTATGATAAATACATAGAAGCCCAGGTGTGGGATGATTCAATAGTAAACAAATATAAAACAAAGCCTAACCCTATTTAAAAATGTATTAAAACACATTTTACATTAAATGTTAATTAGAATTACCGGATGGACGAAAGAGCTTTTGCATCATTAACAGAATTTTTAGGTAAAGTACCAGCTGTACAGCAACCCATAGCTACAGGTAGTGAGGAAGGAATGTGGTGGGTAAAATTCTCTATCAACATCGAACATCCTTTGGCGTGGAATGTTGTTCAAGAATTTGGGCATATTATGAACTATCTTTCAATTGACGAGAGATTGCCAACAGTATTTTATCCTGTATCTCCTCCTCCATACATGAATGGAGGTCCCACCGATTTTTTATCATGGATAATCGAGACAACCGATAAGGAATTTAAACCTGGTACATTGAAAAAATGGTTAGAAGGGAGGCTACCTAACCCAGTGGAAAATGAAGATGATTGGAATACTGAATAAAATAATCTATTGTACAGATTCATATTTTAGTTAAAGACAAAGCATTAGATGGCTTTGGGATAGAAGATGTAAAGGAATTTGGGATTAGTGAATTTGGAATCCCTCCAAGGGATATAAATGAGGGAAGAAAGTATATGTTTTTTATAGATGACTTCTCGGAAGACTTAAATCACCTAACTTTATGGGATTATAGCGAAAAGAATCCTTACTGGGATGATGAAAGTCAAATAAAAAGATTGTAAAAATAAATTAAAAAACAGCTGACAATAGCTAAATATCTATACACTTGCGACTGTGTTGTGCTTAGCAATTAGCAGGAGAGTTGGCATTGATTTATAAAATATGAGAATCCAAGTAAACCAAAATATTAATAAAGAATACTACAATGAATATTTTTCTGAATGGCTTAGATTCAGAAGTATATTCAAAAAATGGGAACACAAAATTGGATTTGCAAGCCTAGTTGTAGCTTTGGTTATTTACATAAATAACGAATCCCTCGTATACATTTCTGGCGGACTCTTGGTATTTGGTACCCTAATGATTTATGAATTTTATTCCTCAAAATCAAAATGGTTAAAAGAAAGATTAAATAGTAAAATGATGGGTACTGAGGTAACAATGATTTTCGAAGATGACAAAGTACAATCAATTGGGCCATTTACAGAAATGAATGGCAAATGGGAGTTTTTTAGTGATGTAGTAGAAACAGAGAAAGGATTAATTCTTATACCAGAAAATGGAATCAGTATTTATTTGCAAAATAAATCATTTGATAAACAAGCAGATATTGCAACAATAGTTAGAAAAATAAAGCTACTAACAAATAATAAAAATAGTGATTGATATAGATAGGCCGAAAAGCTTTTTGCAAACTAAAACAATCGTATTCTGTGGAATCTATTGTAGTTGTTAGTACAGCTAGAGATTTATAGTTTAGTATTATAGAATTGAAAAATGAAAATAGATCCGATATTAAGATTGAAAGGCTTTCTTTCAGACCCAATAAATCCAGCTTGGTCTTCACAAGGATTGATTGATATGTTCAGCGATCTTAACGGTAATATGAAGGAAAAACAACTAACCATTCTTCCAATAATAGACAATGAATTTTCTCTCCATAATTGTGCAATGAGTAACATGCAATATCATTTTTTGAGAGCTATTACACTGCATACTTTCTATCCACAAACTCGTGTTACATTCTCGACAAAAGATATGGAGTGGCTTCTTGATAAATTTGATCAAAAACAGACTCAGCAAAGAGCCGCTTTAATAATAATGACACTCAAGTTTGAGGCTCTTTCTGAACAAAGAAAACAGTGGATAAAACAACTATTGAAAGGAACCTTAGCTGATCAAGATTGGAGTGAATAATAAAATCTAAAATACAGAAGCGTGAATATTTTAATGAGATACATCAATATTTTTTTAGAAAATGTTGTCCTATTTTTTAGTCAAACAATCGAGAAGCAAAATAGCCTAAAATATGGTGTCTTAAATCAAGTAAATGAAAAAATATGTATGGTGTTATATGAGGTTTTCAAGTAAATACTATCCTTTTGCATACATAATGGAGTGTGTTGTGATTTTAACCTGATAGAAATTGACTATATCACTAAAAAAGGTATAGATGGCATTGTGAGTCCACTGGATAATTTGGATATTTGAGATAAGAGAAATAAAGCGCATATACGTGTTACACATATCTTGAGTATCATTACGGCTATGAGAGTATTTAATCAAAACCACCTTCATGAGGATATAAGATTGTTCATTAGGGAATGGGTAAAGCTTCTATCATTAAACAAATTTAAAGAAGCCAATAGTTTATTGGATGTAGATAGTGAAAGAAACTTCAATTGGAATACTGAAAACTTGAAAGAAGTATTTCTGGACTACTGTTGGCATGAACGTATGCCTGTGATTAATAACCCAGACCAAATGGACTTGGACAATGAAGTAATAACATTCTATGAGTATACTGATGGTAGTGGGTATGCAGTTGAATATGATATCCCTTTAGATGGTGAATGGGGAGACTTAACAGCAAAGTTCTCATTAGAAAGTGAAGACCAGAGAGTATATCGAGTATACCTAGATGATATACATGTTATGTAAATAATACAATACCCAACAATAACTATACACAATGGGAGTAGAAGGAGATCAGAGAGCTTTGTGCTCCTATTCAGCCAAAACTCCGCTTTAACGATTGACGATTCGAATAAAATAAAAACGACGCTTTGATTACCGTTTGTGATAGATTGAAGAGTTTTATCTTTAATCCCACGTCCGTTTAGTAAGAGCGTTGTATGGCATTAAAAAATGGGAGAAATTTCAATTGTTCACGGAATAATAAAAGTAGAGGATTTAGACCTTTATGAAAAGACTGTGGAGTCTATGGAGATTGACGAAAATTATCCGTGGATTCGGCCTGAAATGTTAAATCTTTGCGGAGATGAGAGACCATATTATTATGAAAGTCCAATTGCAACTTTTGGAGCAACTTATAAAAATCTAGTTGGAGGGACATCGTGGTCAGAATTCATATTAAAATTCGAATACTTTTTGAGCAAAATTAAATTTGACTTTGCTAGGATAAGATTGGAAACAGAGTTCATGGGTGATTATGAATTTTTCTGGGGTGGTAAAAGAGGTGTTGATAATGAATTTTATGCAGGGAAAGATTTAATTGAGCAAGATAGATGGTATTTTGGCTATGGTGTTAGGAACATGTTTGGCGGATTAAATGAACAAGAACCAAAACTCCCATTCGATTTTCAATATCCTATAGAATTTGATTCTAAAATTCTGGAAGAATTTAGCTTTATTTTGCCTGAGTTAAATCAACTAGAGCTTAAGACAAAAACTTTTTTTGAGAATGAGACTAGGGCTAAAGTATTAGGGAATGGTAATTTTCATTTAATTTTAACCTACTTGAAAATCAATAAAATAATTAGGTTTGGCTGGGAGTCAGAAAAAGGCCTTTTCATTGAAAGATTAAAAGAAATTAAAATGCCCGACAAAAAACTTAAACTGCATTAAAACGCAGTTTTGCCAGATGTTAACGAGCACGCCGCCATGAAAAACATTCTACTAACCTTACAAATTCTACTCATTTTAGCTAGCTGTAATTCCCAAGAGGATAGAAGTAACCGAACTACTGAGCTTAAGATCCAGAAACCAAAACTATCAGAGTTAACTTCTTCGAACTCTGAACTTTCGAATGCTATTGAGATAACGAAAGAACACCTGTCCAAATTGAACGTCCCAATTGATAGTATGTACTTAATTGGCATTGACTCAACAAACAAACAACTGTGGGAAATTCGGGTAATCCATTACAACAACTTTCTAATACAAGCCGAATACGATGAAGAGAAGAAACGAATTGATTCCTTGGAGCGAGCAGGAATATCTGAATACACTTTGAACTTCATTCCGCCAACTGGCAACTGGGGAGGACACGATCGAACACTCATCTACTCAACAACCGAACGTAGCATAACAGCAGATTTAGTGGATCAATAATAGCTCGCTAACAAACGATGATGGTGCATGGCTTTACTTAGTCATCTGCAAAGAGTCTGCTAAAGATCCCGCTGATCTGCCGACAGGAAACTGATGTGCTTTCTACCATCTTCTGCTCGTGGGAGTTTTTATCCGAAATGACGCAGTGGTTATCTGAAACTTTGATCACACCGGCAGATAAGCTACTTTTATCGGAACTTAAAAAGCTCGGAGGCAAAGCGCCATATCTGATCGTTACCAGCAATTAAAATGAAAAAACTAAAATCAATTTTTACCATACATTTATCACTATTGGCATTGGTTTGCTTGATAAGTAGCTCAACTTATTTTCTGAAATATTCTGAATTGCTAAATGGAGAGTGGCGTTTTGATTCAGCTTCTACTAAATACAGTCACAATCACTCATTAATAATTGATGACTCTAAATTTTATGAATTTTCATGGTCAGTTGGTGGTGGATTAGTTGATTTTGGTGAAGTAATTTCTGGGGACACTATTCAACAGCAGTATTCAAAAGTCTATTATGAACTTCTAGACTCTAATAACTTGAAAATAATTGATTGGAGAGGTACTTCTTATTTCTACAAAAGATCCACTTATGGAGATTATAAAGAAGAACTTAAAGAATACTTGCAAGGTGATTCATTGAGAAATCAAATTCTAGGCTGGTGGCAAGTAATTGAACCCCGTAGAAATATTGATTTAATAAACTCCCCAGATGACTGTAAAACTTTTACCCTCAACATAAGGGATGATGGAGAAGCCATTTTCTTTAGAGATAACTATTTAGATTCAGCAGTTTATTACCATTATAGAATGAATCCAGAAAGCATAGACTTTAATAGAGGCTGTGTTGTAGGTTCTAATTCAAAAATATCAGTGGATAAAAATGGCATTATGAGTCTAAATCTAGGAAGATACGATTTTGACACATTGAAGCTTAAAAGGATTTATAAAATTGAATAAAAGCAGCTAACATTCTTATGGGCAGTAGTAAACGAAACTTTAGTAACTTAAATCAGCCACGCTTCATACAGGGGGCGTTGTACAGTATCATAATAAAGAATAAATTTAATAGACTTTTATGAGGATTGCCATTGATTTAGATGGAACTTTAGTTCGAGGAAATTATCCATTCCCACTAGAGAAGGTAGCTCAAGAATATGAAGATATATTTTTATCAAGAGAATGTTTAAGAGCAGGTATCTGTGAATTATATAGTTATATCAAAGAATCAAATTATGAGTTTTGGATCTA